>CACYEC010000189.1 GCA_902773225.1 uncultured Bacteroidales bacterium | reverse complement strand
TCAATATTTTCAATACTTTCACGAGAGTACCGCTTTTGTTCTCGATGAAAATGGATAACTGGTTGATGGTCATAGTTGTGTCTTTTTATTAAGGTTGATAATTCTTTTCTTGGATGGACACGGCAAGACGTGTCCGATATAGAGTTCTTCTCGTGTTGATTCTCCTGTTGTTGATATGTCAGAACTTCTTGCGGAGGTCTTTCACTCTCACGGCCTTGCCCTCGTCGCTGGCCTTCAGACTGCCCTTGGGGACAAGACGCAAGCGGGGGGTCACCAGAATCTCGTCCTTCAACTGACGTGTGATTTCCTTGGTGAGTTGAGTCAGACGTCCGTAGTCGTCGGTGAAGAGTTGGTTCATCTCTACCTCAACGGTCATGAAGTCACCGCTGTTGTCGGTGTCCAGCGTAATGAGGAAGTCGCTGGCCAATTCCTTGAACTGCAAGAGAATCTTCTCAATCTGAATCGGGAAGATGTTCACACCCTTGAGGATAATCATGTCGTCGCTGCGACCTTGCAGACGCTGGATGCGACGATGGGTGCGACCGCAGGCACATTCACCGCTCATAATCGCTGTGAGGTCGCGGGTGCGGTAGCGCAACAGAGGCATGCCCTCACGGTTGATGGTGGTCAGAACAAGTTCTCCTATCTCACCGTCTTTCACTGGCTCAAGGGTCTGTGGATTGATAATCTCCACAATGAAATAGTCTTCCCAAATGTGAAGGCCGTTCTGCTCTTGGCACTCGAAGGCTACGCCTGGACCCATCATCTCACTGATACCGTAGGAATTGTAGGCCTTGACGTGAAGGTCTTGCTCGATACGCTTGCGCTGTTCCTCACTGTGAGGCTCTGCGCCAATGCAAAGCACACGCAACTTCGTGTCGCGGGCTGGGTCAACACCCTCTTCCTTCATCACCTCGTAGATGCGGGATGCATAGCTCGGAATGGCGTGAACCACTGTCGTGCCGAAGTCCTTGATGAACTTAATCTGGCGTTTGGTGTTGCCGGCAGCGGCTGGAACAGTGAGCATACCCACCTTCTCGGCACCATATTGGAAACCTAAACCTGCGGTGAACATACCGTAACCGGCTGAGTTCTGGAACACGTCCTCAGGACGGCTGCCTACCATCCACAGGCAACGAGCTACTGCATTGGCCCATTCGTTGAGGTCTTTCTGTGTGTGCAATACAACCGTCGGATTGCCTGTCGTACCACTCGATGAGTGCAGACGAACACATTCCTTCAATGGCACAGTGGCCAAACCGAAGGGATAGTGGCTACGAAGGTCGTCCTTGGTCGTGAACGGAAGTTTCCGCACGTCGTCGAGCGTCTTGATATCGTCTGCGGTGATACCTAATTCTGCAAACTTCTCCTGATAGAACTCTGTGTTCAGGCAACGCTTGACGGTTGCTTTGAGGCGTTCCAACTGCAATGCCTCAAGTTCTTCACGGGGCATGGTTTCTAATTCTGGATTGAAATAAGGTGAGTAAGTCATTTTTTTTATGCTTTTTTGATGATTAGTCTTGATGGGGCTCTAAAGCCTCTATGATCCCTATGGCTTAGGTTCATAAGGCCTCTATGGTACTTGGCGGTTTATTTCAGCACGCGCTTGTCAATCACTCTCACACTCTTGCCTTGGCTGCGCTCAATTGAACCTGGAGCTTTCAGTTCCACCTTGGCACCGATGCTGAGCACACTCCTGAGTTTGAGTTCCACCTTCTTGCGAAGGTTCTCAACGGCACCCGGAGTATCGAAGTCGCTGGTGAAGTAGTCGGGACGTACCTCCACCTGAACGGTGAGCGTGTCGAGGTTGTTGACACGGTCGATGATGAGCATATAGCGGGGAGCGATTTCGGGAATGGCGAGCACCACTGACTCCACCTGAGACGGGAAGACGTTGATACCGCGGATAATCAGCATATCGTCGCTGCGGCCCTCAATGGCTGTCATCCGAACAGCTGTGCGTCCGCAGTCGCATTCGCCTTCCATCAACGAGGTGATGTCCCGGGTACGATAGCGCAAAACGGGCATGCCTTCCTTCGTGAGAGTGGTGAACACAAGTTCGCCCTTCTGCCCTTTTGGAAGGGGCTCAAGGGTCACCGGGTTGATAATCTCTGGGAAGAAATGGTCTTCGCAGATGTGTGAACCGTTCTGGCACTGACATTCGTAACTCACACTCGGACCCATGATTTCGCTTAGTCCATAGATGTTGTAGCCTTTCAAACCTAAACGGTCCTGAATCTCCTTGCGCATGTTCTCTGTCCATGGCTCGGCACCAAAAGCACCGACACGGAGTTTAATCTGGTCCTTGGTGATGCCCATCTTCTCCATGGTCTCGGCAAGGTATAATGCATACGATGGAGTGCAGGCGATGCCTGTGATGCCAAGGTCGCGGAGCAACTTAGCGTGTTTCTCCGTGTTGCCCGTCGATGCGGGAACCACTGCGGCACCCACATTCTCCACACCATTGTGTGCGCCAAGTCCACCAGTGAAGAGACCGTAACCGTAAGCCACGGACATGATGTCGTTCCTGCCGATTCCGAAAGAGGTGAGGCTGCGAGACATACACTCTGTCCAAATGGCGATGTCCTTACGGGTGTAGCCTACAATCGTCGGGTTGCCTGTGGTGCCTGAGGAGGCGTGAACACGGATAATCTGACTCATCGGAGCGGCCTGCAGACCCGTGGGGTAGTTGTCGCGAAGGTCTTTCTTCGTGGTGAAGGGCAGTTTGGTGATGTCTTCTATCGTCTGGATGTCGTCAGGAATAAGGTCTCTTTCCTGCAACTTCTTACGATAGAACGGCACGTTGTGGTAAACGTATTCAACAACCTTGTGCAGACGTTTTCCTTGCAGAGCCGACATCTCGTCGCGGCTCATACATTCTTTGTTCTGGTTCCAAATCATTATGTTTTTCAGTTTTTTTTGTGGGGTGAAATATTGGTTTTATTGTTGTGTTGTGTGCTTCTGGCCTGAAATCGAGTTGGGCTGGTTTCTCTGTTTTTTTAAGTAATTTCTAAAAATCGCTTGCGATTTCATCGATAATTCCATAAAATTCTTAATATCAGCAGAAGAATAATTCTATAATTCTCTAATAATTCGTGATAAATAGAAAAAAACTTTAGAAACTAGTTTACTGGTTTCACTAGTTTTTTTAGTCTCTCTGTTTTCACTAAATTCCTTTCAGTCCTAAGTCGAAGGCCTTGAGATTGTCCTCTACCACTTTCTCGCCCTTACGTGCGAAGATGGTGGCGATGGCTTTACGCAACTGCTCCGCACTGAGTATCTCGATGTAGGGGGCGGCCATTCCTAAGAGTATCATATTGGCGCTCTTGTGGATTTTGTGTTCCTTGGCCAAATCCTCTATCGGTAGTTGGACAACATGTGGAATAGTAGAGATTTCGTTGAATAACTTACTCTCTTCTGGATAGTTAGGAATGTTTATAAAAGTGTTACTTGAAGTGATTACCCAACTCTCTTTGTTGATGTAGGGCAGGTAGCGGAGCGCTTCCATTGGCTCCATGGAGATGATGATGTCGGCCTGCCCCTGGGGAATGAGGTCGCTGTATATCTCCTCGGTGCTGAGGCGGAGGTTGCTCTGCACGTCACCGCCACGCTGGCTCATGCCGTGGACCTCGGCTTGTTTCAGGTTCACACCGCATTCTGTGGCGGCCTCGCCAATCACTGTGGCGATGGAGAGGATACCCTGACCTCCAACGCCGGATAGTATGATGTCTTTTTTCATGTCTGATTCTTATTTGTTACGTGACTTGCGTGCCAAAGTTCTTAAACACTCTCGGCGTGGGATGATGACCGATACGCCTTTGTAGTTGATTTCCTCTCGGATGGTATTGGTGATTTCTTCCATGTTCTTGGGAAGAGGCACTACCACTCTCACATGTGCTGGCTCAACACCCAAACCAAGGCAGATGGCCTCGAACTTGTTGGTGCCAGCGGAGTCCTGACCGCCTGTCATCGCTGTCGTGAGGTTGTCGGAAATGATGATGGTGATGTTGGCTTTGTCGTTCACTGCGTCAAGCAGTCCTGTCATGCCTGAATGCGTGAAGGTGGAGTCACCAATCACAGCAATGGCTGGATAAACGCCTGCATCGGCGGCACCTTTGGCCATGGTGATGCTGGCACCCATATCCACACAACTGTCTATGGAACGGAACGGTGGCAAGGCGCCTAAGGTGTAGCAACCGATGTCACCGAAAATACGTGCGTCGGGGTATTCGGCGGCAACCTTGTTTAAGGCGTTATACACGTCGCGGTGACCACAGCCCTGACATAGTGCGGGTGGACGGCCTACCACGTTCTCTGCGGCAGCGAAGGCTGCTGAGGGCTCTTTGCCGAGTGCTTTGGCCACATTGTCCGGATTGAGTTCGCCTGTACGGGGCAATTTGCCGGTTAGACGACCTTCGATGGGGTAGTCGGCTCCAACCACGGTGCGAACCAACTCTTCCACGACTGGCTGACCATCCTCCACAACGAGGATGCTTGAGCAATCGGATGCCAACTGCCTGATTTTATCCACGGGCATCGGGTACTGCGACAATTTCAGCACTTCTGCGTTCGTCGGACGGGCTTCACGTACATAGTTGTAGGCGATGCCACAGGCGATGACTCCGAGTTTACCTGTTCCCTCGCCAAGATTTGAAATCTGGTTATAGGATGATTCTTCGCTGGCTTGCTCTATTTCGGTTTGCTTCTCGACCAGGCTGAGGTACTGGCGGCGGGCATTGGCGGGAAGAAGCACCCAGTGGGTGCGGTCGTTGTCGGGTGAGAAGGCGTTCTCTTCCTTGGGCTCACTGATGGCAACAGCGGCACGGGAATGGGCAAGACGGGTCACCACTCGCATCAGAACAGGCAGTTTCAGACGCTCTGACAGGTCGAAAGCATCGCTCACCATGTCATAGGCTTCCTGCTGGGTGGAGGGCTCGAAGATGGGAATCATAGCGAACTTACCGTAGAAACGGGAGTCCTGCTCGTTCTGGGAGGAGTGCATCGACGGGTCGTCGGCGGCCAGAACTATCAGACCACCGTTCACACCGGTCACAGCCGAGTTTACAAATGCATCGGCACACACATTCATACCTACATGTTTCATGCACACCAAGGCGCGCTTGCCTGCGTAAGACATGCCCAAAGCGGCCTCCATGGCGGTCTTCTCGTTCGTGCACCAACGGCTGTGTACACCGCGCTCGAGGGCCAAGGCATTGCCTTGGATGAACTCAGTGATTTCGGTCGATGGCGTTCCTGGGTAGGCGTAAACCCCTGACAGACCGGCATTGATTGCACCAAGTGCAATCGCTTCATCGCCTAAAAGCAGTTTCTTTTCCAAAATATATGGTTTTACGTTTGAATAATCAAAAATATATGATTTTGTCAGTCAAACACCCCTTTTTCGTGCGGGATTGACATACAAAATGCAAAATTAGTGATATTTTTCCATTTATGCGTATCTTTTCTTGTTTTTATTTATTTTAAGTTCAAGATTGAAGAGCAAAAAGAGTGATAAAAAATAAAAACCCCTCCCTTTTTGAGGGAGGGGCGGGGGTAGGGCTTTCTATTTTACCACGATTTTTTTTACCATTACTGATATAAATGCCTGGAGTTGCAGGCTTGCCGTTGAGCTTACGTCCGTCAATCGTGTACCAAGCATCAGTCTCATTGTCAAATTTCCATTTTCCGTTTTCAATTTGAATGATTCCCGTGGTCTCGCTGTTCTCGCCGAAGTTCAGCACAAAGGCGCGGATGCACACTTGCTGCGACGATTCAGGTTCTCCTGCGGTCAGACCGTTGTTCAACTGGAAATAGGCGCGGCAGGCATTTACCATCTGGTCGGTTTGCGTCGGATAATTAAGCTCGTTGCTACTGCTGAGGTAGAGGTTGGTCTTCTCTGCTGTGTAGATGCCGATTGGTGAGTAGGTGCCGACGAAGGTGACGTATCCGTCCAGGCTTGTTACGCTCTTTTCTGCTGGATCCTCATTGGTGATGGTGACGTTATTGAATACGGGGTTCACGATGTTGTGATCATCATCGTCCACATAGTCATTGGCCTTGTCCCACTTCACGATGTAGGCCTCGAATTGGACCATTTGCTCATGAAATCAAGGCACATATTCGCTCAAACCGATTCTTTATGTACGCTGCCTTACGGATACCATGATTCCTCTTCCGTATCCCTTGATGTTGACCCTAAACGGCCTGAAAACACAAAAAGACGCCTTAGTTGTCTACCAAGGCGTCTTTTTGTGTTGCGCTACTTAGGGTTACTTATAGTATTCGTTCATCAGGGTGTTGAGCAACTCCAAGTTGTAATAGT
>CACYEC010000188.1 GCA_902773225.1 uncultured Bacteroidales bacterium | reverse complement strand
TCGGATGAGGATACGGAACAGATTGATAAAAAAGTGTTCCGCGACCTCAAGTTCAAGGATCCCTATGCTGCTGAAGCTGGTAAGAAGGAAACTGCCAATGTCGCGGAAGAGGAAGAAGGAAACCCCTACGAGGAACTCAATGAACTCATCGGACTCACAGACGTGAAGAAAGAGGTGATGTCGTTGGTCAACTTCGTAAAGGTGCAGAAACAGCGCAAGGAAAAAGGTCTGAAGACTCCTAAAATGTCGTTCCATCTTGTTTTTACGGGTAGTCCAGGAACTGGTAAGACCACAGTGGCGCGTATTGTGGCGCGTATCTACCATGACCTTGGCATACTCAAGTCATCACGTACCGTAGAGGTGGACCGGTCTGACCTTGTCGCCGAATACATAGGACAGACCGCCGTGAAGACTAATGCCGTCATCGACTCCGCGCTCAACGGTGTCCTCTTCATTGACGAGGCTTACGCGCTGACACCCAAAGACGCTGGTCCAGACTACGGACAGGAAGCCATCTCCACTTTGCTCAAGCGCATGGAGGACGACCGTGACAAACTCGTCGTCATTGTGGCGGGATATCCCGACGAGATGAAACGATTCATCGAGTCTAACCCAGGATTGAAGTCGCGATTCACCCGCTACATCAACTTCCCAGACTACAACGAGCAGGAACTCATCGATATCTTCGGTCTCTATCTGAAGAAGAATGAATACACTCTTTCTGACGAGGCACGCTCCTACATGAGGAGTAAACTTGAGGAAATATTGCCAAAACGTGACAAGTTCTTCGGCAACGCACGCTATATGAGAACTGTGTTCGAAAAGGCCGTCCAATGTCAGGCTAACAGACTCGCCAAACAGAATAATGTCACGGCTGAACAACTGACAGAAATCACCCTTCCCGACATCAAGGAGGCAATGGAATAATGTAATTTCTGTTAAAAAACGGACATAAAACGTCCCATTAAGCCTGCATCATTCATTTATCAGCCAATAATTGTTTAATTTTGTAGTTGGATAGTAAGAATAAAAATAAAGACATCATTGTCATTATCTCAAAAAATGGAGCATTTGAATGTGAAACCCGCCGATGGTAAACTCGGCATCATGGTCGTTGGATTAGGTGCTGTGTCAACCACTTTTATCGCTGGTGTGTTCAGTGTGCGCAAGGGTTTGGCCAAGCCAGTCGGCGCCATGACCCAATACGACAAGATAAGAGTAGGCAAGGGAGAGGACAAGAAATATTTGAGTTACGGTGAAATCGTACCGCTCGCCAAACTTGACGACATCGTTTTCGGTGCATGGGATGTGTATCCCGCCAATGCTTATCAGGCAGCCATGTACGCCGAGGTGCTCAAGGAAAAGGACATTAACCAGGTCAGAGATGAACTTGAGGCCATTGTCCCCATGAAGGCCGCCTTTGACAAAAACTATGTCAAGCGTCTTGACGGCGACAATGTGAAAGACTGCAAGACCCGTTGGGAGATGGTGGAGCAACTACGTGATGACATACGCCGCTTCAAGGCCGACAACAACTGCCAGCGCATCGTCGTCATCTGGGCTGCCTCAACTGAAATTTACGTGCCTGTCTACGAACCCGTTCATGGCACACTTGCCTCGCTCGAGCAGGCCATGAAGGACAACGATACCGTTCATGTGGCTCCATCTATGTGCTATGCTTACGCCGCATTGGCCGAAGGTGTTCCGTTCATCATGGGAGCACCCAATACCACAGTTGACATTCCTGCGATGTGGGAGATGGCTGAGAAAACGAGGATGCCGATTTCTGGCAAGGACTTCAAGACTGGGCAGACGCTGGTGAAATCAGGATTCGCACCCATCATCAGCACTCGCTGCCTTGGACTCAACGGATGGTTCTCCACCAATATCCTCGGCAACCGCGACGGACTGGTGCTTGACGAACCTGCCAACTTCCACACCAAAGAAGTGAGCAAACTATCCACACTTGAATCCATACTCCAGGCGGACAAGCATCCCGACCTCTACAAAGACTACTTCCACAAGGTGTGCATCAACTACTACCCACCGCGGAACGACAACAAGGAGGGCTGGGACAACATTGACATTTTCGGGTGGATGGGATATCCCATGCAGGTCAAGATTAACTTCCTCTGCCGAGACTCCATCCTTGCAGCGCCACTGCTGCTCGACCTCTGTCTGCTCAGCGACCTTGCGGCGCGAGCCGGACGATTTGGCATACAGCGTTTCCTCAGTTTCTTTTTCAAGAGCCCCATGCACGATTATGCCAATGATGAGGTGCCTGTCAACCATCTCTTCCAGCAATACGTCATGCTCAAGAACGCCATACGCGAGATGGGAGGTTATGAGCCTGACGAGGAAATCGACTAATCCAACCACAGTCTGAGCCGTTGGCCTTACATCTGCAAGGTTAACGGCTCTTGTTTTTTAACGACTCTCGCTTATTATAACAGAAACAGCACGTCCTACACCCTTACATGCGCCAGTATCTTGTCTTCCTCATTACGACTCTCTTGCTCACCCTTATTCCCATAGGTGCTTTCTCGCAGATTAGGGGCAGGGTGGTGGATGCCAAGACGCGACAACCGCTTGAAGGGGCGAATGTCTATTACGAGGGCAAGAACGTGGGTGGCCAGACAGACAATGACGGGGCGTTTGTCATTCCCGAAGCGCAAGATTGGCACGAACTGACCATCTCCAGCATGGGATACAAGACGCAGGTGGTGAAGTTGAAAAGCGGACAGAAGAGTCTCACCGTCCGTTTGCAACCCGACCCGCGGATGATTAACGAAGTGACGGTTGAGGCGCGCAAGACCAAATACAGCCGTAAGAACAATCCCGCTGTGGAACTCATGCGGAAAGTCATCGCCTCCAAGAAATTCAATTCGCTCGAGTCACACGATTTCTACTTCTACACCAAATACGAGAAGATGACTTTCTCGGTCAACGAGTTTTCCGACCAATTTTTCGAGGAAGGCGATTTCAAGCAACTCTCCTTTCTCCGCGACCATGCCGAGGTGTGCGGGCAGACGGGAAAAACCATACTGCCCCTGACCGTGGACGAGATGGTGTCTGACATTTTTTACCGGAAACGCCCAGAGAGCAAGAAACAACTCATCAAGGGAGAAGTGTCGAAAGGGGTGCAGGAACTGTTCAACACAGGGGAAATCGTCACGGCCACACTCAAGGATGTCTTCACCGATGTGGATATTTATCAGAACGAATGCCGTTTGTTGCAGTTTCCTTTCAAGAGCCCTATCGCCGACAATGCCATCAACTTCTACCGCTATTACCTCATGGACACGCTCTATGTGGAGGATGACAAAGTGGTGGAGGTCGGGTTCACCCCCAACAATCCGCAGGACTTCGGATTCTCTGGAAGCCTCTTCATCATGCTCGATTCCACTTGGCAAGTGCGCAGTGTGGAACTCAACATTCCTCGGCGAAGTGATGTCAATTTCGTGGAGAACATGGTCATCACGCAGCATTTCGAGACCTTGCCAACAGGGGACCGCGTCGTCACAGTCAATGACATGCTCATAGAACTCAAACTGGTGAAATGGGTGTCTAAATTCCAGGTGCAGAAGACCGTCCGTTACAACGACTTCTCTTTCGACCCCATCTCGCCGAAAGTGTTCAAGCGTATCAAGGGTACGACTTTCAAGGATCCTGACGCCAATATGAAGGAGGAGGACTTCTGGAATGAGTACCGCAAAGTGGAACTCACCGACAGCGAGGGAAAAATGGACTCTTTTATCAAGAAAATCGAGCGCATCAAGGGATTCAAGTATTTCATCTTCGTTTTCAAGGCTTTGGTGGAGAACTTTGTCGAAACCAGCGACTCGCTCGCCACCAACAAGGTTGATATCGGACCTGTGAACACGATGATTTCACAGAACAACCACGACAAACTCCGACTGCGCTTCTCGGCGCTGACCACAGCGCATCTGCATGAACACTTATTCGCAGACGGCTATCTTGCATACGGCACCAAGACCGACAATTTCTACGGAAAGGCACACGTCACCTATTCCTTCAACAAGAAAGCCTATCTTCCAAGGGAGTTTCCGCAGAACAATTTGTCGGCGTACTATATGGACGACATCACTTCACCCTTCGACAAGTACATCCACACCGACAAGGACAATATGTTCATCTCGTTCCATGCCAGCGACGTCAACCACCTCATGCACACCAAGGAATGGGGAATCACCTACGACAAGGAGTGGTACTCGGGCTTGAAGGCAATGCTCTCGCTCGTATCCACCATCCACCGTCCCGTAGAGGAACTCTTCTACCAGCGCATCGGGACAGGACCATCTAAGGGAATGCCAGTCAAAAACCCTTCATATTGGCTTGAAAGCATCCATGCCACAGAATTCAAGGCTGGATTCAGTTTTGAGCCTGGTGCCACATACATCAACACCAAACAGAGACGACGCAAAATCAACCTCGAGGCTCCTGTCTTCTATGTGTCACATACTTTCGGACTCAACAATGTATTTGGGGGTGACTATGAATACAACCTCACAGAGGCGAGTGTCTATAAGCGTTTCTGGGTGGGAACGTGGGGAAAGGTTGATTCTTACATCAAGGGCGGGGTACAATGGAATGTGGTGCCGTTCCCGTTCCTTATTCATCCCGCTGCCAACCAATCGTACATCTTAGAAGACGAGACTTTCAACCTGATTAGCAATTACGAGTTCCTCAACGACCGATATGTTTCAGCCATGATTAGTTGGGACCTCAACGGAAAACTCTTTAACCGGATACCTTTGCTGAAGAAACTGAAATGGAGAGAGTATTTCGGACTGAACATGCTCTGGGGTACCCTTACGGACAAAAACAACCCCTACAAGTCGGGTGACTCAAGGCTTTTCTATTTTCCAGGTCATTTCCGCCCAGACGGAACATACTACTCACGTACGCACGTGATGGACCCCGACACTCCCTATCTCGAAGCGATAGTGGGCATCCACAACATCTTCAAGTTGCTACATGTGGAGTACGTAAGGCGACTCACTTACCTCGACCATCCCAACACCCACCGCAATGGCATTCGCTTCATGATAAGAATGACTTTCTGAAAAATGTAAAAAAGTCGCCCTTTTCTTTGCTTCATTTCATGAAAATGATGTAAATTGCGCATCTAAAGTCTAATGATATGCAAAAAAACATTATACACTTGCTTATCGCCATGATGGTCTTGGTGGCATGCACTCAACCTAAAGGGCAAGAAACAGGAACCGATGCGACCTCCTTGCCACCTGTGGCTGGTTTTGTGGCTTACAGTACATACCAGCCCAAAGTCTTTGTGCCTTTCGGCGACTACAGCAATCTTGCTCTTGACAGTGTCGCGCCCATTCATAAGCACATGAAATCCTACAATCTTTTCATCTACAAGAACGATGCTTATGACGTGGTTTACGACAGCGAGCAGGCGTCGGAACTGAAGGAAGACCAAACCTACCTCAATGATTATCTCTATAGGGGAAGCGAAGATATGAAAGGTTATCTTTACACCTTTGACAACGACTCCAGTATCATGATAAAATACCTCTACGACCAGGACAAGACCGTGACGGAAGATGACTGGAACTATGTGAATGAGAACAATCTGGAGACATACGCCTCGGGGTTGTTGGTCACAAAAGAATGGATGAAAAACCGCCATCTGCTCGACTTCCAAAACCTCAGTGACTATGAGAATCCTCAACCCGCTGACTCAGATATCGTGTCAACCGTGCAATCCAAGATTGCGAGGAAAATTGTGGATAGCCATACTGAGGTGTTGGGTGATGGTTGGCAGTTGTGTGTGATGCAGACAGACAGCAATGGCAAGGATGGGGTAGGTGTGTGGGCCCTTGAATATGGCGACAACCTCTACCTTTACACCAAGGTCTTTGATGCGGATGAGGAGACTGGTGAGGTCTGCTGGTCGATGTCTGACAACACGAAGTTCTGGGGGCCAGAGATGTATGTGGTCTTGGAATCCGATGGCGAACTATTGCTTTATGGGGCGTTGTTCGACGAGGCTACGGTGGAGTATATGTTGCTCAGTTGCTCCGACGGGAAAATCAACATCACCAATTTAGGCACATTTAATATGCCCATATAAAGTGTAAATTGATAGTTGCCCATCTTTTTTAGGGTTACTTCTCCATCAGATTGTTCAAGGCTTCAGGGTTGTTTGCAATAACTGCCCCAAGAGTTGGGCAGACATCCATATCAACGCAGTCGCCGCAGGTGTTTACGCCTTTCTTCATCGCACATTGCCGAATGGCGCAGAGGCTCTCGCAGTAAACGGTCTTTCTACCATTTGCTCGGCAGCCGTCACAATTGATGTGTTCTGGCAGAATGGGAGCATGGTTCAACTCAGACCATAGTTTGGCTGTCTTCTCTCTCAAAGCCTGGTCGTCGTTATGTGTGGCGATGTAGGCATCGCATCTCTCGCAATCCAGTCCGCAGAATGCAATCATGTCTTTCTTCCTATTTTCCATATCTATATCGATTAGATATTGCAAAATTATATCTTTTCATCGATAATGGAATAGTTCTGGGATATTCTGCACGAATTTGTGACGGATGGATGACTATTTAGCCCGTCTTCGGCATCTTCTTTTGGAGGTGACCATGGTATGTTTTTTCCTGCATGCCGCTTTCCACCATGGTGTTCCAAAGAATCGCTTGATTTTCCTCCATCCATACTCGAATATTGTCTCGATTTCCGCGGTGGCGATGTCACATTCGTTCTCTTTAATCCATTGCAACATACCTTTTAAGGTATATTCCACATAACACCTGTCTCCATAGACGTAATAGTACTCTCCAAGACCAGGTGCTGATATACTTCCTCTGTAAATCATATCTGAATATTTTGATAGTTTGGTTTCTAAGTTTTTATGGCGTCCCATTTATATTATTATACGATGAGTTTCGGTGTTTTTATGCAAAATGACGAATCAAGTGTGCAAAAACTCAGCACACCTAAGTGTTTTTTCATAGGTATGCATGGTTTTTGCACATGTCTTTTGTATATTTGCAATCTAAATGAATCATGATATGGTCAGTAAAACTTTCAACCGCTACATCTGGCTGATGAATACTTTCCTTCGGAAGAAGAGACTGACTTTCGAGCAAATCAGCAAACTTTGGAAAGATAGTTACATGGGAGACGGCACTCCGATGCCTCTACGTACATTTCATCAACACCGAAGGGCAATCGAGGAATTATTCGGTGTGACAATCAAATGCGATACATCCGACGGTTATCATTATTTTATTGATAAATCCCAGAAGTTGCTGGAGGACAAGACACGTCAATGGTTGCTCAACTCTTTCTCGCTATCCAACATGATTATTGCTGGACACAACATGAAAGGAAGAATACTCTTCGAGAACATTCCTCATGGGGTGGAATATCTGCAACCAGTCATAGAAGCTATGCAACAAAACAAGGTGCTTGAGGTTGATTACCAACCATTTGGCAAGCATCTCGATACATATCGTATAGAGCCATACGCCCTGAGAGTCTTTCATCAACGGTGGTATATTCTTGGAAATCTGAAGGAGCTGAATTCCATTCGTCATCTTGCGCTCGATAGAGTCCTTGATTTACAGACGACAGACGTATTGTTCACAATGCCTGAGGATTTCGATGCAGAGAAGTACTATGCTTATAGTGTGGGTATTTTTGTTAATGACGAACTGAAGCCACAGAAAGTGCGCATCCGTGTGTATGGCAAGCAGGTGGAGTATCTGCGGACCTTACCTTTGCATCGCACT
>CACYEC010000187.1 GCA_902773225.1 uncultured Bacteroidales bacterium | reverse complement strand
TTCAGCGCCATAGATGAGCATGTAGAGGATATTGACGATGGCTCCACCTACAAATCCCCATGTGGCCCATTTCTTGGCTTTCTGTGCCCATTCTTCAGCCTTGTCGTACATACCTCCTCTGAAAGCCCCGTCCACTTGTGCAGCGCAGTAGATGGAGTATGCTCCCAGTGGCAGACAGCAGCAGATGGTGCAAATCACAGCCATAACCATGTGGTTGTCGGGTTTTCTCTGGACTGTGCCAGTGTTCTGCTGTGGTTGATAGCCTTGGTTCTGAGGCTGGTAAGCTTGGTTCTGAGGCTGGTAGGCTTGGTTCTG
This sequence comes from uncultured Bacteroidales bacterium, assembly GCA_902773225.1. Taxonomy (GTDB): domain Bacteria; phylum Bacteroidota; class Bacteroidia; order Bacteroidales; family Bacteroidaceae; genus RUG11857. Next base: position 13,967 of record CACYEC010000187.1, on the reverse strand, counting down.
TGGTTGGTAACCTTGATTTTGTGGTTGGTAACCTTGGTTCTGAGGCTGGTAAGGTCTTTGGGTACCAAACATGAATTGCAGTTCAGCCACTTCAGCGGCTTTGGTCCATTGGCTCATTCCTGCTTTCCAGACTAAAGTTTCTCCAGTCACTCCGTTAGCGGCAAGTTGGTTTGCCGGTACAGGGCCTGCTTGCTGGCCCGATGAATTGATGTAGTAGTACATAGTGTTTTTTTATTTGTTGTTGTAAATGATTCTAATAACTGTTACCTGCTATTGCGGCAACCACGATAAAAATCAATGCGATGAAGTATATAATCAATCCTATGGCTATGGAAGCATTTGCCCAACTGTTGGCTTTTCGTGCTTTATTCTCCGCTTCATCATACAAGCCTTGGTCGTAACTGGAATCCACTTGTACGGCATACACGATAGCCACCACACCAAGGATAAGTACGCAAAGGAAAGTGGAGAGTATGGCTTTCAGCAGGTGGTTGTCAGGTTTCTTGGGCTTGACGTCGTAGTTGTTCTGCTGTGTGTACTCTGGTTGGTATGTTTGTTGTGTATAACCAGAAGTATTGTTGCCAGCATTGCCATAACCGAAAGGAGGTGGTGGTGGAACAGCCATTCTATCATCTTCATCATAGAAGCGTGTATCGTTGTCGCCAACACCAACATTGTGGACATCACTTGACCCCGTGAATTCAGCCATCTTCATATCGCCTTCCTCAACGGAATACTGCGACGTGCCGTAATCATTGGTTTCCTGGTTGTAGGTTGCAGTGCTTCCTTGATTGTTTGTCGCGTCATTTTGGCTATATTCATTGTTGTCTTGGGTATGTCCATAGTCTTCTTGGTTATACCCATAGTTTTCTTGGCCATTGTCACCACCTTGGCTAAATTCACTGGCATTTTGGCTATACTCAGCGTCGTCTTGGCCATATTGAGGTGTGTCTTGGCTATACTGAGGTGTGTCTTGACTGTAATCAGGTGCCTCAAGCGTTTCATCAGTCGCGATTTGTGGCAACTTTGTACCACATTTTCTGCAGAACAAAGCATTATCGTTTTCTATTTGGAAACCACATTTAGGACATATTCTCATAATTACGTCTTTTTAAATCATTCCACAACTACTGTTGTGACAGTCTTTTTTTCTTTTGGAATGGACATTTCCACCTTATAGGTTTTAGGTTCCTTACCCTCTTGTAGGACGATGACAGTGCAGGTGCCAGTTTGGGGGATAGTTCTGGACTTATTCGCCTTGAAATAGACGAGAGACACCAAGTATTGGCCTTGTGGCGGGTTAGCCCAGAAGATGTTCTCGGCTGCTCCTGTGCCTCCAGATCTGTTGTCCACATCAAGTTTACCGCCCGTGGAATTGTCTTTGTGGTATTTGTAGTAAATTTCTTTGCCATTGGGTTGCATGACATGTAAGTCGATGTCAGCGGCGAAATCCCAGCGTAGTGTTACTTTGAGATTTCCGCTTTGTCCAGTCTGTTCGGCTTCCCTGACGGCAGTTGTATCAACTTCTGTCGTATCGACGGGTGGCTGAACCACGGTAGAGTCTTGGATGGGTGGGTTGACCACTACGCTATCCACTTCTGGAGGTTCAGGTTCATGCTCGTTGTGGCATTTGCGTAGCATAAACAGCAGCAACAAGAGTATGAGCACGATATACACCGATGCGAGTACTGCTTTCAGTTTTTTCATAATCGAAGTTGTTTATGTCAGCATCCTATAAGCGACGTCAATGGCCAGTTGAATGAACAGGAAGACAGGAACGCAGATAAGAAACGACTTGTGGTTGGTTTTGTGTTCAAATAGAATCATAGCGCAGAGCGCTCCGAAAGCACCGGCGAGGAAAGCCAATGCCAAGAGTAAGAACTCAGGTACCCGCCATTTGGCGAAAACGGCACAGTGTTTGTCCCAGCCATAAACAGCGAAGGCCAGGATGCTCATGATGTATATGATGAAAAGGTCGTTCATAAGTTGATGCGTTTTAATGATAAGGATATAATGATGGATGAAATTCTATCAAAGTTCTACAGCATTTGCCCGAGGTTGCGGAAGGCATCGACGATGAACGGCCATGCTAAGAAAGCACCTCCAGCCACCGCCAGGACGGCGAGAATCTCGAGGACGATGTACCACCATCCTCCGTCGCCTTTCTCTTGCAGCAGATATTCGTTTTCGTTTTCTTCGAGCGTGAACTTGATGGGTTCGTACTCCTTTTCGCTACCAATGAAAGTAGTTTCTATCTCTGGTCCCACTTGGAAGGTTGTCTTGGCGAAATAGGTGTTTCCCTCCGCATCGAGTTGCATCAACCGTTCTACGACATTTCCGTCAGGAAGTGGTTGTTGGAACCGGATGTGGTTGCAGCGGATAGGTTTGTTGTCTTTGTCGCGTACCATCACCTTGATGTCGCGTGCTTCGTCGTTTGGTACGTATGGCACATGGAAGATGTATTCATCCTGGTCGCAGTCGAGGGTATAGTCGGCGATGTTTCCCGGGTTGAGTCCGTCGTTGACCCTCATCTGCTGTCCGCCTTCCATCTGTGGTAGATACACGATGCCGTTGTCGTCTGAGATGTAGTTGGTTGTAGTTCCATTGTACTCGACGCTGATAGGATATCGGGTACCAATGTATCCCAAGTCACCCACGATGCGGATATGGGGCATAAGGAAAGTGGGCTGTGGTGGTGGAGGTGGTGGGGTGGGTTCTTCTTCTTCAATGACAGGTGGAAGTGGCGGTTTCTCGCTCTCGAACTCAAAAGTCATGAGATTACCCTCTGGCTGTAGTGATCCATTTTGTGTGTTATCTCGCATAGTGACGTTGAAAGGAGTGCCCTCTCGTAGTGGAACTTGCGTCATCGTCTTACCCATTTCTCCTGTTGCCAGTTCGATGGTCTTTCCATTGTAGTCTATGGTCAGTCTTTCGTTGGCAAGAGGTTCGCCGTCGAGAGTGGCTTTCACTTCGATGTTGGCGTATGCAGTGACATCGAACTCATAGAGCGATTTGCCCTCTTCGACAACCAGAGCGAAATCCCTTCTGGTTTTCAAATCCTTGAAGAAATAACTCTCGCCCACTTTGAGGTTATTGAAATGGTAGAGTCCTTCCGGACTGGTATGCAGTTGTTTCAATTGTTTAGGCAGTTGTAGTCCGAACTCATAGTTGGGTAGCCGTTCTCCATCGAAAGTGAAACAGATGTCCACAGGCATTCTTTTTTCCACTTCGCCTATATCGGGTCGTCCGACAGTACGAACAGGCTTTTTGAATCCCCATCCAGTGTAAAGCAGTTTGATATCGCTTCCTTCATTGTTGTAGAAGATGTAACTCTCGTCGGGTACGGTGAAGATGGCATCAGCGGTTTTCTCACCCACTTTACGAGCCACCTCCTTGTGGAGTTCCACAATAGCGTTGTTCACCATTTCCTGTTCTATGCCGTCGGCATCGGCGAGGCACTGCCATTGACCCGATGGGTGTGACCATACAAAGAAACCATTACCGATGCTGAACTTGGCAAAAGGATTATTGTCGCCAAGACTCTCGCATAGTTTCTTGTATATTTCCTGAATGTCTTGTCCTTTTTTCAGGGACTGATAGATATCGTTTACAGATGTTCGTTTTATATCCATATTGTATCTGTTTTATTGGTTTTTTCATTCTTTCGCCAGTCTTGGAAAGGTAGGCTACATGACCTTAAGGACGATTTAGTAGATTGTTCTATTGAGCCAGGATTTCCTTTTCTGTTGTCGGTTGTTTAGTGGGTGCAGTCTGTAGAGCCTTGATGTACTCGTTGTACTTTTTCTTGAGATAGGGGACAGACATGACCTGATTGTTGATTCTTCCTTTGAGGTTATCCTTATTGAGGATGATGTCGAGTTCATCGTCGAGGTCACGTTTTGAAAAGATTGTGCCTCGTTTCTTAGCAAGGGCATTGATCAGTTCCTTGAAGGTGTTGAGTCCTTGTTCGAATCCCTGTAGTTCGTTTCTGACTGCGTTCATCTCTTCGGTTTGAATGCTGTTCATGTCATTGTCAGGCAGTGATTTCAGCGCTTGGTTGACGTTTGTTTTGCTGAAGGGTTGTGACACCACGTTTTTGGCATTGTCGTATGCCTGTTTCATACTGATGACTTTGTCCACCCGTTTGAGGAATTCCTTTACGTTCTTGTCATCCTTATATCTGTCGCAGTCGGATTTGATGGAATAAAGGTTATTGATGTCCATCTTGGAGAAAGCCTTCTCCAAATCACCCTGATAATTATCAATGAGATTCTTCCCCACGTTGTTGCGGACGCTTTCCAAATTCTGTCTTCTTTTGTTGAATTCTTCCAGTTTTTTGTCGAGTTGATGGTTTTGCAATTCCAGTTCTTGAATCTTTGGGGTCATTTCATCGATGGAAGCTTGCAGTTCAGTTTGTCTTTTTTGCAGTGCTGGAATTTTGCTTTTGTCCAACTTGCTTTGGTTTTTTTGCAATGCCTTTTCCTCTTTCTTGATGTCAGCATCCAAGTTCTTGAGAAGGCTGTTCTGTGCTTTTATGGTGTCAGAGAGAGCCTTCTGCCTGGTTGTCAGTGTGTTGAGCAGTATTTCCAAACGTTCGTTTTCCTCGTTGATGCTCGCTACATCAGTGTTCCCATTGACAGTCTGTGCTGAAATCATAGTTGCCCCCATGAACATCAGCAATATCCAAATCAGTATTTTTTCGGTTTCTCTCATGATGGCCATGTTTTTAAAGTTCGTACGACAGGATTTCCTTTTCGATGTCAGTTGTCTTGAAGGGGTTGGCGTTCAGTTGGTGTTTGTAAGCCTTGTATGCTTTGTCGAGGTATGGAACCATATTGAAATAACGTTCCACCACGCTTTGGTTTTTCCAGTCTTTTTTGCGGGTAGTCGCTTCTTTCTCTACATATTTTCCTATAGCTTTCACGCATTCGCTACGGTTCTTACCTTCTTTCCTCAGTTTTGCTATCTCTGGGTCGTTGTTCACTTTCTTCATGATAGTCTGTAATTCCCTGATGCCCCCCTTGTATCTTGAGAGCCGGATGTCGATGGAGTCTATCTCGTTGAATTGTGCCGTATTGAGTTTGTAGAATCCTTGTGCCTTGTTTTCCTTGTTCACACGAAGGGGTTCCAATTGGTCGCGTAGTTGTTGTACCTTTACGGCATCATACTTGTTGTTGAGCGCAGAGACACATTCGTCGTAGAGCGTTTTGTTCTGCTGCATGAATCTCACCTGTTTCTCGTATTCGGCAAATCCTTCCATTTTTTTGTAATCTGCCGTATGTGCCGCTAAATTGTTGACTTGTTTTCCGTCTAACTCAGAATAGCGTTTGCTGAAGAGAGTCTGGTTTTGTTCATACTGTTGTTTAAGTTGAATATCTGAGTACATGTCCATTTCCGACACTTTGATATTCAGGCCGTCGAGTTCAGCATATTTTTTCTCCTTCTCCTTGCTGATGCTGTCGTATTGTGTTTTCAGGATGTTGTTTCTCTTTTCAAGGCTGTCCACGGCGGTTTGGAGTGCCGTGATTTGTTCGGCACTGAGGTGATTGGCGGCATCGTTTTGTGCTCTCAGTGTTTTGACCTTCTCTTTTTTCTGTTGCAGTTGTCTTCTGTTTTCAACGATTTGGTTATAGAGTGTTGTTGTGTCGTTTTCGAGAGCCTCGATTTGTTGTTTGAGTGTTTTGTTCTTGTTCATGGCTTTCTCCACTTCCTTGTTGTTTTGGGCATTTAAAGGAAGCGTGAGAAAGGAGAGTATGAAGCAGATGGTCAGGAGTTGTAGTCTTGACCAGTCTAACCGTTTTGTATGTCCGCCATTCATGTTGTCCATTGTTTAAAATCAATTGTTTATCTGAGGTCGTTAGCCTGTTTTGCTGCTTCTTCAGCGGCTCTTGCCTCATTGTCGCTCACATCCGAGGCGAATTTCTTGGCCAGGGAGTTGATTTTACTGTTCGAACCATATTCCTTCTCATACTTGTCGCGTGCCTTACGCAGTTGGATGAGTTGGTTGTTGGTTCGTTTGGAACTTGAGATTTTGTTGTAGTAGGCGTAAATCTTGTCGCCAAGCGACTGGTAGAATGTATTCCTGCCCTCTTTCAGTTCGCCGTCGATTTTGCTGAACCGGCTGTTGATGGCTGTAATGTTATGCAGGTATTCCTTGTAGTTCTCGTTGTTGATGATGTCTTTTTTCTGTTTCTGTATCTTATTGCTATAGTCGGTGTAAGAGTTCCATGTGGAACCATTGAAAGTGGGTGTCAGTCCTATTTTTTTCCCAGCTAGTTCAAGCGCAGATTTGTAAGTGGTGTTGACCTTGTTGATTTGCTGGATGTCAGGGTCGTTTTTTGCGGCTTCCCCTTCATAATCACAGATGGTTTTCACCGCATTGATGTATTTGTTAATCACATTCTTGTCGCAGTTGGCATTCTTCCACTCCGCGAAAATCTTTTGAGCGACAATCTCTGTGACTATTCTGCGGTCGAAGTTACGTAGCTGTTCCACAGAGTATTCTGTGCTCAGTTGTTGGATAGTCATATGATGGCGGGTGAAAGTCGCTTCATCCCAGTCGCCCACACCCTTCCAGTCGTTTTCGAACTCTTGGCTGTATTCAGCGAAGGTGTTCTCGTCAATGGGTGGCAATTCTGGTTCTCCAGTCCCTCCATTGAAGATAAAGAATCCTCCGACGACGCATGCAAGCATCACCACGAAGAGTAAGATTAGTTTCAATGCCTTCATAATCCGATGGGTGTTAGTAGGTTTGGTTGTTCGTTGTTGGCTTAGCGTTCACCATTTGAGTCAATCTTTTTTTTATTGTTTTCGTCTTTTTTTGTGCTGACCTTTTGCAAATTGAGCGTTTCTGACGGAATCTCTAAATCGCGGAAGGCAGTGTAATTGGTGTAGTTTGTCTTGAAGTGTTGTTCCGCTTTCTTTTTGTTGTCTTTAGAATAGTAATTGGTTTTTCCTTTACCATCGATATAGGCAACAAGTGCTTGGAACACCATATTATGATGGCGCGGGTTTAACAGGACTTTATACTTTTTGTTTACGTTATTACAATAATTTCTGAGGTTATCGGCATCGCCCTGTTTGATGAATTCTACGATCTCGTGATAGGTTTCAATTCGTTCAGATATCTTTTTATCCAATTGCTTATATTGATCCTGGTGTGCCTGATATTGGTTGAAGATATCATCCACCTCGGTAAATAACAGGTCTTGTTTGGAGAGGGTTTCCTTGAAGGTATTGAGATTATTCGTAGCCTCTTCATCGGTGATTGTTTTTGTTGAATCCTGGTCATTGTTTTGTTCATCCAGTTTATTGGTGTGGTCGTCCTTTTCCCCAGTGTTGTCGTTTTTGATGCTATCCTCATTAATCTCTGTGCTTGTTTTGCCTTCATTCTTGATAGTCTTGTTGATGGGGTCGTGTAGGAAGTATCCGATGGCAGCGCCTAAGAGGCAGCAGAGCAGTGCGGCGATGATGGCAACCAATAGTTTGTTCGACTTGATGAACCGTCCGACTCCAGATGTGTTGACTGAGTAGAGGTCTTTGAGTCCCACTTCAGCCACATTGTTCTTGATTTTAAGTGGTGATGGGGTTTCGTATTCAATCTTTCCATCGAGCGTGCAGATTCTGGTGTAGAGTTCGTATTTGCTCCATTCCTTTGGGATATAGACATGACCTGTAAACTCTGCTGTTTTGCCTTTCAAGTCGTTTCTCGACATCTTGACGAAGGTTTTGACCTGTTGCGGTTTGTTCTTGATGGCTCGTCCGATCCAAATCTGAAGTTCATCGTTTTCGCCAAACATGTCGAGATTGCCGAACCGGTAGATGATGTCGATGCTATCCGAAGGATTTGAGGTAGTAGTATTTCCACCTATGTTCACAGGTACTAAGTCCGCGGGTTTTGGTTTTGGCGCTACCACAGCCTTGACAGTGATTTTGTCATCACCAGGTCGATACTCTATTCCTGAGACGATGAATTTGTCAGTGTTGCTACATTCGAACTTGAAACCATTCGGGTTGGAAAGAATCGCCAGTTCTTCGCCCATGAGCATAAATTCAAAGTTGCTGCTGAGCGGGATGTTTTTACCGTTGTATGTCAGTCTGCAGGAGTTCTTGTTGTTGAGGAAGTAACTCGACTGTTCGTTGTTAAGGAACAGGATTTTGAGTGTCTTGGATTTCTTCACTGCGAGTTTGACGGTGGAGACATGGACAGTCTCCGTTTCCTCATCAAGAGTCACATTCTCTATTCGGTCTCTGTTGAAGAGTTGGTCGATGGTGAAAGTGAGTTCACTGAGGTCATAGAACTGTGGTGAGTTGACTTGTGGCTTCACCGTAATGGTCTGAGAAGTGTCGGTAAAGACACCTTTTTTCTCGTTGTCGATGATGAGTGTCCATTCTGGCAGACGTGGTATTTGCAGATTGGTGATAGGCGTGTAACTTGAGGTATTGTTGACCGTCTCTGCAATCACCACTTCACTGAAGCGTGAGAAGTTTCTGCACTGAATGTCCTTGAGGAGCATTTCTATTTTGTCCTCAGGGCAGTTGATGCACCCTACAGGTGCTCCCTCAGTCATGGGAAAATAGGGTGTAGTGCCGGGAGTGAGCGTGAACTGCTTGGCCGTTTCCTCGAGCGGTGCGGGGTTGATTGTTCCTGCATTGAACTCCCACGTGTCGTTGGTTTTGTCGCGGCAAGTCATATAGGCGCTGAGGAACTTGTTTTTCAGCGCCATCATGACATCATACGGGTCGTATCCTTGTTCTAGTTTGTAGCCTCGGGGTATAGAGAAAGCGATGACCAGCGACCCAGCCCTTATGGAACCGTTACTTCGCACGTTGTTCTTCATCAGTTTGTAGACAACCTGCATCCTCTCCACTTTCACGGAGAAGAAGTATGAGTTGGCGTCGAATCCCGTATAGAAGGCATCGACGATGTCGATTGACGGTGAATTGAACAGAATCAGGGGCATAAACCCACTGTTTGCTTGTGGGTTGCCGCACACCTTCATCGAAATGTATTTGATATCTGGCATGTTGTTCCGTTTTTTTAGTTCACAATTTTCTTAACCTTATCCCAAAATGTTTCCTTTCGCTCACTCTGAGTGGAGTTGCGGATGGCGATAACCAGTTTATTGGAGTCAGTTTGCTCATACTCATAGAGTCCTCCGACATAGAAAGTGCCAAGACTGAATGTGTAGAGTCTGGGTTTGTACTCAAAATTGGAGTTGATATTGTATTCTTTGCATAGGTCGATTAGTGGTTCGAGGATGTTCGACTTGTATTTGGAGTTGAAGATTTGCTGTGCTTTCTCCTCTCTTTCCACAGCGTCGCCGAGTGTGTCCGACTTGGTCATGATGATGTGAATGGAGTCAACCTTTCTCATGATGTCGGCGTTTTTCTCATTTTCCAATAGGTTGACCATTTTTTGTATGATGGTGGGTTGGTTGACCACGCAACGTTCGAGTCTGGTCTGTGGTTTTCCAGTCATCTCGTCGAATCCATCAGAAATTTCCCTGTTGATTCTGACCACATTGGCTGTGGGGTCGATGATGAGGAAGAACACCTTGCGGTTGTTGTTTCTGAGCAGTTCTGTGGCACCTGTTCCCATGTCCTCGAAAGAGAACTCATGATTGGGGTTGTTGGCGATGGAGAAAGCGAACTCCTCGCCCGACATTTCCACCAAGTTGATTTTATGAAGTGCGTTTTCGCTCGCTTTCGAACTGATGGTGGCTTCGAGTGTGGTGACGAAAGAACCAGGGGTTCGTGGTACAGTGATGCCCACATCTGTGTATTGTTGCAATGCGGAGGCATAGTCACCGCCTCCTGCAGCGAGGTTGATACGCAGTGAGTCAGAGCGTGAGAGTCCCATCAGCACGCAAGTCTTGCCAGTGGATGGCACTCCGAAGAAGAAGACATCGGTGTAGCCCTCCTTACATTCTGGTTTGGAGTCTTTGATAGCTTGGTTGATGTCGGGCAAGTCGTTTTTCACGTCAGTGTCGAGTAGCACGTCCAGGACATTCTCTGGCAAGACCCTATCGAAAATGAGTTCCTTTTTGGTGAATACTTCTTGGGTAAGCAGTTCCTTCAGTCGTTCTACCTCGTATTTGTTGGGTTCGTTTTTCATCTTATCCTTCTCTTCTTGCTTAAGTCGCATGATAAGCAGTTCGACTTGCTGTCGGAAGGGTGTATTAGGATTGTTTTTGAGGTAGTTGTTGATAGTGAAGATGTCGCCCGTGTTCTTGGCGTTGTCCCATTCCACGATGGTGTTGAGCATTTGTTTGGCCTCGATGGCGTATTTGCCGTTAGGGAAATAGTAGAGATAGTCGTTGAGGTCGGACACGTTTTCTTTGTTGTAGCAAGTCCACACATTTTCGTCAATTTCATCCTTGTGTGTGGTGTTGGGGTATGCCTTGAGGTGATCCAATAGCGATACTTTGGAGAATGGGTCAACTGCTTGCCAGTCGGCTTCCTCCTTTTCCGCAATGGCTTGGTTCACGGCTTCCTCCACTTCGTGGTAGAGACGTAGTGCCTCATCCACGTGGTTGTCGGTGGGTCGTGTGCTTTCCCATTTTAGGATATAATTCTTCAGTTTGTCGAGCAACGCCTCGTCTTTGTTGTCGAGTAGCGGTTGGATTTCAGCCCAATCCTTCTGTTCCTCTGGATTGGGGATTTTGTTCATGTTCTCCTCAATATACGCTCTGCGTTCGGCTGTGAGGCCAGGCAGTTCGTCCAGGGTGATTTCCTTGGTCTGAACGAGTTGTAACAGCTTGTCGATGTTCATGCTGTTACATTTGCTCTGCACGAGTTTTTTCTGTAATTCTGTCATGGTGTTGATTGTTTTTTTAGAGATTGAGAGTGATGCCACCGTCATCTTCACTGTCCTTGCTGATTCCGATGGTGCTTGTGCGGTAGGCCATAATGTAGTTGAAAAGTACAAGTAGGTGGATGCCAATCACCACGAGGATTGCGATGACATTGAATCCGCTGGCCGACTTGAGTTTGTTGTTGAACTGCAGTTCGTGGCTCAGTTTCACCTCGGGAATATCGTGATTGCCTTTAAGGGTATAGACACCTTTTCCGGCGTCGTATCCGATATTTGGAAATTTTCCTTTTATTCTGAGGGTGTTGAGTTGTTCAGTCATTTTGTTTCCAAGGTCTTCTATGAGTTTTGACTTACTTGGTATCTGTATGATATTCCAACTATCAACAGTGTTCTTGATGTTTCGTTTCTCAGTCAGGAAGTACTCTTTCTGTTGTTTGTAGTTGGATCCTAACACCGCTTTCTCTTGGATAGAGATAAAAGTTTCGGCACCTTCCTTACTATGAGCGATATTATTGTCATTCATGTACTTAGTCAGGTCTCCGCTCCATTTCTGTTTGATGCCGACAGCTGGCAGTAATCCAGTCCGAGTACGTGCGATAACATCTTTTGCACTGGCTTCGTAGTCGGTGAAAAGTTTAGTGAGTATGGTCAAGTCCTGTTCTGCACTGTATTTGATGGCCGTTTTATTGTCGTTGACCACGAAAAAATGCATGATTCCCCCGAAAACGGAGGCAGGGATGATGATAAGGATGTATGCGATGAGCGAACTGATTTCTATCTTTTTCCACTTGCTCAGTTCGTTTTCCGCTCCCTTGGCTTTGATGAGCCACCAAAGGAGCAATGCGGCGGCAATGGTTATCAGACCTGCGATAAGGATGTCCATACCTATTTCTCCTCCGCTCATGTAAGAGTGTCCGATGTAGGTGAAGAAAGCCAAAAGCATAAGCCCCAGCACCGAGACGATGTTGGCCACAGTTATCTTTCCTGATTTCTCTTTTCTTGCCATAGTTTGTATTTCAGTTTTTGATGATGTATGTTTAGTTTTTGCTCAGTATTTACTCGTCAGCCACCTTGTAGAGGTAACATTCCACGCCTCTTTCTCCATTGGAACTACTGATGAAACATTTCATTTTTCCATCCTGGTCGGGTTGCATGGTGAAGACGTGTGGCAGGAAATAAGCTTGATCGTTGGCTTGCTCGGGCATGGCATTGTTCTGCTGGCGCACTTCCACTTTCTTCTCTGTACTGGAGATTTTCACTGAGGTAGTGGCGTTGTAGCGACGTCCGTCGGTCTTGATGAACAGCACCTTGCCATTGGTTTTTGTTTGGATTTTCAGCCGGACCTTGCTTTTCTCGTTGGTGTAGTTGTGGTTTCCATCCATCACTTTCAAAGCCAAAGTTGATTCCCAGGTGCCGAGCAGACTGTCGGTGTCGGTGCTGAAATCGCTTACCATTCCTTTCACCTTGAGCAGGGCGTCCTTGATTTGCACCAGTTTGCCGATTTCAGGCGCTCCGGCCACGGGCTTCCCCGTTTCCTGTAGAATCTGGATGATTTGCTCGGTGGTGAGGTTGTTGTTGAGGCTCTTCATCAGTGCCACTGTACCGGCAATGATGGGAGCGGAGAAACTGGTTCCTGGCCAACTGTTGTAACTGTTGCCTGGCAGTGCTCCGAAGATATCCACTCCAGGTGCGGAGATGGTGGATTCAAAGAGTCCCTTGTCGCTGAAATTGCCGTAGTTGCTGAACGACGCCTTGCGGAGATTGCGGTCCACAGCAGCCACGCGGATAGTGTTTTTGTTGCGCTTGGATGTGTCCATGGCTCCATAGACATTCTCGTTTCCTGAGGCCCAGACGATAGTGACGTTGCGCTCTTCCGCCAGTTTGAAGACGTAGTCCCACATCTTCTCTTGGGCTTTGCCAGTTTGTTGTGCGATTTTGATTTGCTCATCCACAGGAAGTCGTTTGACCATCTCGTTGAACGAGGCTCCGCACGAGAGGTTGATGACATCCGCACCATGATACATGCAGTAGAGCAGTCCTTCCACCATAGTGACGGTGTTGAGGTATTTGCCCACGCTCACGGGGATGAACTTACATTTAGGCGCGATGCCAGAGGTACCGCGTTGGTTGTTGGCAGTACCCACTGCTACTGATGTCACGAAAGTGCCGTGTCCGGCGTACTCCATAGGCATACCGTTTTCGGGATAGACGTCGGTGTTGCCTTTGGGCAGAGAAAGCGGGCAAAGGATGCGGTCGCCTTTCAGTTCCTCGTGGTTGAGGTCCATATAACTATCGACGATGCCCACGATGAGGTTAGGTGAGCCTTGTGTAATGGCCCATGCCTCCTGCGCTTGGATTGGTGAGAAGTACCAGGAGATTTGGGGATACTTGAACACAGGGTCATTGGGAGTGACAGCATCACCCTCTGTCATCACCTCCACAGGAACTACCAAGAACTTGACCTCTGAGATTTGTGAGGGCAGTTTCTGGCAGATTTCCATTCGTTTGTCCTCAGGCACCATCAGCACAGCGGTCTTGGAACCTGTGTTGTAGTACTGGATTTTGTGCTGTGGCTCGGGATAGAGACTGGTGAACTTCTTGGCGAAAGTCTTGAAGGCATTGTCGTCGGCCGATGAGTCGAAGATGACATACAGCATGTTGGGATAGACGTCGGTGGCTCCACCGTTCTCGGGGTCGGGTATGGGTTCTATCTCCTCGAATGGAGGCAGGTTGTTGTCCTCAGGAGCGGGCAGTCCGGCATCCTCTCCGCCGTCCACAGGCTGGTTCCAGTCGGGGTCTACAATGCCGTTGTTACCACCATTGTCACCATCGTTGTTACCGCCATTGTCGCCAGTATTGTTGCCATTGCCTATGGAGTCGGGTCGTGTGTAGTTGTCTTCGGGTCTTTGGAACTCGTCAGGCAGTTCCACAGAACTGCGTCTTTCTATTCCTCCTTGACCATTATTGTTTTGGTCGTCATTGCATCCGCGGAACAGACTCAGGAGGAACAGCAGCAAGATGAGCAGAACCAGGAACAACAGGAGCCGCCACAGGCAGCCCAGACAGCCCCAAGGCTGCCAGAAAGGCACGTGTCCGTTGCCATGTCCGAAAAATATCCTCTTCATTGTGTTTCGGTGTTTAAGTCGTTGTT
>CACYEC010000186.1 GCA_902773225.1 uncultured Bacteroidales bacterium | reverse complement strand
TGCGTACTGTGAAGAGAAAAAAATCACGTATCTCACTACGATGGACTTTCTCTGGTACGCTTGGCGTAAACATTTGATGACCGCCAATGAGGTTAAGACGTTCATCAGTGAAGTGAAGCAAAAAGGAAGCAAACTGCCTGAAGTGGATATAGAGAAATATGTTTGTCAGACAATATTGTAAGCTAAGTAAACAATCAAATTATAATATGTCAGTAGAAAGCGACCTGATAGATAGATTAAATGGCCTTTGTCACAGCGGGGCAATCTCGCTGTGTCATAAATTCTGGCGTAAATCGAGTGTATAATCATTTTTTTTTGTAACTTTGCAGCATATAAGTTAAGAAACAGTAATGATCGAAATAAAATCCAAAAGAGTTCGTTCTGTCATTGACGAGCTGAAAGACCAGTACATGGAGGCAGACAGGAACTGCCGCCCGTGGATTATAGGTTTCTCGGGCGGCAAGGATTCAACAACACTCTTGATGCTCACGTGGATTTCCATGCTTTCGCTCAGAGAAGAAGGCAAGGAACTCCGTCGTAGGGTTTATGTTGTATGCAATGACACGATGGTAGAGAATCCTGTCATTGATGAATATGTCTCTACGGTGCTGATAAAAATCGAGGATGCTGCAAGGGAGCAGAAGTTACCTATTCAAGTAGTGCGGACGACTCCACAATTGGAAGACACCTTCTGGAGTTGTGTTATTGGCAAGGGTTATCCCGTACCTAACAACTCTTTCCGTTTCTGCACAGACAAAATGAAAATAAAGCCTACCTCAAAGTTTATTACAGACCAAGTTGTAGCAGATGGAGAGGCTATCGTACTTGTGGGAACACGATTAGCAGAAAGTCAACAGCGCGAACGTTCCATCAAGAAGCATGAGATAAAAGGACACCGTTTGTCGAAACATCCGCTGAACCCAAATACGTTCACATACGCCCCCATCAAGGAACTAATGCTCGAAGAAGTGTGGTGGGTCATTAACTCCATCCCATCACCCTGGGGCTTCGATAATGAGATTTTGTTCCAGATCTATCAGAATGCCTCAGCCGATGATTACGAATGTCCCACTGTTGTGACAGATGATAGTCATCGCTCCTGTGGTCAGAGCCGCTTTGGCTGCTGGATTTGTACTGTTGCGAAAGAAGACAAGTCGATGACTTCACTCATCAGGAATGGTTTTGTTTGGATGACTCCATTATTAGAGTATCACGATCGTCTTGTGGAGAATCGCAATAAGTCAGAACTGCGTTTGCCAACTCGAAGAAATGGTCAATCTGCTGTTGACGAGACAGGTCATAACCAAGGAAACTATACTTTCGAGTATCGAGTACAGATGTTACGCGAACTGCTGGAAACTCAGAAGGAGGTACAGAAAGAACACTCCAGCGTAAGACTGATAACCAGTCAGGAACTGATAGCTATTCAGGTAATCTGGTTTCGCGATGGCTATTTCAAACCAACGGTGAACGATATCTTCAATGATATTTATGGCTACAACATCCCCAATTTGGAGATTGGCTTGCAGGAGCGTTTGATTCTGGAGAAGTCATGTACTGATCCTCAACACTTCCAGTTGATACAGGAACTGCTTGCCCTGCAAAAAAGCAAGGTGCTAATGATGCGCAAGTTTGGACTTCAGAATGATATTGATGAGCAGTTGGATAGATTCGTAAAGAAAGGAGGTCAGTATGCTGATTGAAAGCATCACCCTCAACAACTATCGCCTTTATGAAGGTGAGAATGTCATCCAATTCCGATTTGACGAAGCCAAGAATGTTCATTTGATTTGTGGTGAAAACGGCTTCGGCAAAACCACGCTGCTACATTCATTGCTTTGGTGTCTGTTTGGTAGATTTGTTGGTGATGTGCCAGTTTCAGGTCAAGAGACAAATGGCAGCTATGCGGCTATGCAGAAAGAAATCCTGAACCAGAATGCAGCAAAACGTTATGAAGAAAAAGCAACGCCTGAGATTGTCGCATTAATAAAAAAGAACGGCTATACAAACGGTTACGAAGAGATTAAGAAAGATAGTATATATAGTGTTACCATCTGCTTTGCAGAAGTCGGTATCCCCTCAATACCCTGTCAGAAGATTGTAGTTGCCAGAAGCTATGATGCACTCCTGCAAAAAGAGGATGTGGAGATTTTGATAGACGGCGTAGAGAACGAACTTACTGATGAAATTGGACCAGAGGTATTCATCAACGACTTTATCCTGAATAAGGATATTGCCAAACTTTTCTTCTTTGACTCAGAAGAAATCGTATCATTGGCAGATACTGGAACCATTGCAGAGCGTCGCAAACTGAGCAAGGCATACGAAGAAGTGCTTGGTATCAGAAAGTATGAAGAACTGAGAAACAATCTGGAAGGTCTGCGTCTGCGTTATCGAAAAAAGTCGAAGGATATTGGGCTGAAAGACGAAATGGAAAAACTGGAGACAGAACGTGATGATGTTTCAAATGAACTGACTAAGCTTACCGATTCGCTGACAGAAACAGATACCACCCTGACAAATCTGAGAGAGCAAGATGGACAGTT
>CACYEC010000185.1 GCA_902773225.1 uncultured Bacteroidales bacterium | reverse complement strand
GTGACTGGTGGTACGCTCAACTCGACAAGGTGTTTATCGAGGGCGTCTATGGTTTCAAGGTGGATCAGGGCGAGACCTATTTCGGAGACACGGTGAGCACTTCCAGGGGAAAAATGACCAACCGCGACTTCCGTCGTTATTACTACGGAGCGATGTCTTACTACGTGAGAGCGCGCAAGTCAGAAGGCATCACCATCAGCCGTCCCTACTCCCATCAGGGCGGCATCCATTCCACACCCGAAGAGATGATTGTAGGTTGGTGTGGCGACTTCGGTGGCGACTGGAAAGGACTGAAACTCCAAATCGACAACATCTATCGTTCTGCCCAGGCAGGTTATGGTGCAGTGGGATGCGAGGTGGCAGGTTTCATGGGCGCCAAGGCCGGTCGTGAGGATTTCATCCGCTATGCCCAGTTCGGTTGTATGACAGCTTGCATGATTAACGGTGGCGAAAACGGTGCTTTCAGTTCACATCTGCCCTGGTATCACGGCGATGATGTCAGCAACATCTACCGCAACTGTGTGACCCTTCACAACCAGCTCCGTCCCTACCTGTTCTCAGCATTGGTCGAGGCGCATCTTCATGGCGGGAGCCTGCTGAGGAACACGTCATTGGAAGAGGAGTCGCATCTATTAGGCAACGACATCTTTACCAAAGCCATCACATCGGCAGACGGTGTGGCTTCGTTCCGGCTTCCAGCTGATGGCGAATGGGTGGATTACTTCACAGGAGAAGTCTTTCACGGTGGTACACAAGTCAACAAGGTCTATCCACTCGACCGTTTCCCACTATTTATCCGTAAAGGAGCCATTATCCCGATGGACATCGATGGAGAAAAGGTGTTTGTGGTCTATCCCCAAGGAAAAACGACCCGCAAATACCATATACCTCTTGGTGAGGGAACTGCCTATCAGGAATGCACCGTCAGCTTCAACGAGGCCGATGGACAATTGGAAATGGAATGGGAGAAACCCTTCGACTACAAAGTCATGATTAAGAAATGACGTAATCAATTCTCTCATTTTCTGGTCGCTTGGAATTATGATTCGCTACATTGTTTTTTGTCTCCTCTATTTTTGGTCGCTTCAACTGTCTGCACAACAAAGATACAGCGGTCATATCGTTGATGACAAGACAGGTGAGCCTATACCCTACGCACATCTCTACTTGTCGTCGGGTCGTGGTGCGCTGTCCAACCTCAATGGACAATACGAGATAGTAGCCGATTCCAATGAGCAAGTCCGCATTTCATTTGTTGGCTATACCACACAGACATTCCGCGCCTCTGGCCTCAAGCCCGTCATCAAGATGCGCCAGATGGTGAATCAACTGTCTAATGTAAACATACTGGGTACCGATGCCATCTTGATGAAAATATGGGATAAACTCCGAAAAGACTACAAGAAGCAACGCAAAGCCCAATCGCATTATTTCTGTCGCATGACATTCATGAAAGACCAACAGATTGAGATGGTCGAGGCATTCTTGACGGCGAAGTCGGCGGTGAACCTACGCCAGTTGGAGGTGAACAGCGGACAGTATTGGGCCAAGGCTCCGAACGGACGTATAGAATCAAGATTGCGAACTACCAATCTGCACAACGTCTATATGCTTGGGCCCATGATTAAGGATAATGACTTATGGAGAGGAATCTTGACAGAACCTTTCCCTGAGGCGAAAGACAAACGGTATATCCACGACAACTACGAAATCAGTTACACCACACTTACAGGCGACAACGACAAGGACATCTATGCCATCACCCTCACGCCCATTAAGAAACGGCGTTTTTTTTCCATCATGGGTGGCACTCTTTATGTAGATGCTCAGACATTGGAACTCCTGCGTTTCGAAGGCACTATCAACGACTTAGGAGCAGTGGTCAATTATGCTGATATGGACGAAAAGACAACGTTGGATGTCAACGTTTCCATCAACTACCAGCACAAGAACGGTTTCACGGAAGTGACCGACATCACCGCTTCATCCATCAACGAGGACGTGCAGTTCCACACGGTGATGACCAATGTCAAAGACTATCAACTATCCTTCACCAACGGAGAGTTGATTGG
>CACYEC010000184.1 GCA_902773225.1 uncultured Bacteroidales bacterium | reverse complement strand
GTGAAGATGAGGTTCACGATTTCGTTAGGCACAAAGAGGATGCGGGTGATGATGATGATGAATCCTATGATTAGTATAGGGGAATAAAGTCGGAAAGCATTTCGTATGTAGTCGCCTTTGACCCTGACGATGAGTGAAATGAGGATGGCAGCCACCAGCCAGTGGTACTCAATGAGCAGTCCTGATGCCATGATGAAGAAATTGTGGTTGGCAAAACGCCGGATAATCATCACGACGATGGCGAAAGTGGCGGCTGCAAAAGCCTGTATGAGTGAAATGCGTTTCTTTTTGAATTCTTCTTTGACCCTTATCCTCTTTGGAATGAAGAATCGGATGACCAAGGCGCTGATGATGCTGGCGATGATAAGCCATGAAACGAGGAAGGAGAAGAGGAAAAAGTAGATGGGCCCGTTCCATTGCGACTTAATGTTCCTATGCCGTATGTACTTCATTTCTATGGTGTTACGTGCATTCTGGTATTGGTATTTCCACATCGACAGAATCTGTGGATATGTATAGTCGCCGTTTCGGAAGATGTCGTTTTTGATGCTTTGGTAGCGTTTCTTGGCATATTCGTTCATCTTGGCGAGCCGCTCTTTGGTGTTGTCGTATCGACTCTCAGCATCCTCCATATTGGCTTTCTGCATGATGCAGATGTCGAGTATAGCCCTTGCAGTTCGGAGGCATTCGTTTCGGTCGGCCTTTTGGACATCTGTTTCGAGGATGAACTCAGGAATGTTCTCAAGGCTTGAGATGAGTTCTTTGTAGCGTTCGATGTCAGAGTCCAATGTGGTCTCGAACTTGGTGAAAGGCCTCGTCAGTTCGTTGAAGTTGCGGTAGAGTTCCATGGCCTCGCTGCAGGCGTATGTGATGTCGAACACATAGTCTCGCTTCTGGCTGTAGAGCATCAGTGCGATTTGGCTGCTTGTCTTAGCGGACTCAGCCACACGATGGTTCATCATC
Organism: uncultured Bacteroidales bacterium; assembly: GCA_902773225.1. Classification (GTDB taxonomy): domain Bacteria; phylum Bacteroidota; class Bacteroidia; order Bacteroidales; family Bacteroidaceae; genus RUG11857. The sequence goes on along the minus strand of CACYEC010000184.1, from coordinate 4,356 downwards.
TGCGCGTTGTTTCGGAAACGTTCCTCTTGTTCGAGTTTGTCGTCGTAGTTTTTCTGCAGTTCCACTCGTAGGTTGGCCAGTGTCTGTGGCAGGTCTTTTTCCTTGAGCACCGCTTTCATGCTGACGCTGTAGATGGTCAGCAAGAGCAGCGACAAGATGAGTTTCTTTACCATGATTATTGTGTGTTATATATGATTTGCTATGCAAATTTAATTCTTTATCTCCGATTATAGGGAATGTTTCAAATTCTTTTGCTATATTCGCACGTAAAATGTGATAAGACTATGAGAATCATTGCAGACAGTGGCAGCACCAAGACTGCCTGGGCACTACTTGACGGTGCCACCATTGAGTTGACGGAAGGGCAGGGAATCAATCCCTTCCATTGCGACAGTCAACATATTTGCGACATCTTGAGAAGCGACCTTTCTCCGTACGTTGGTGAGAGAAGGGTAGAGGAAGTGTGGTTTTATGGTGCGGGTTGCACTGTAGAGAAAAGCCCTGTTGTGGCCGACTGCCTGCGTGAGGTGCTTGATGTTGATGGCGATGTGCATGTGGGTAGCGATATGCTTGGCGCGGCCAAGGCACTGTGTGGCGACCAACCTGGAGTGGTTTGCATCCTCGGCACTGGTGCCAATTCGTGTTATTTCGACGGTCATGACATCATTGACAACGTGCCGCCCCTGGGTTATATCCTTGGTGACGAGGGCAGCGGAGCCTATATAGGCAAACGTTTGGTGGGGGATATGTTCAAGCGTCAGTTCTCGACCGACCTCTACGACAGTTTCATCAAGGAGACGGGATTGACGGCGGCGTCAGTGGTGGAGAAAGTCTATCGGCAGCCTTTGCCAAACATTTTCCTCGCTTCGTTGACTACTTTCTGCTCTGTCCACAGGGAACATCCGCAGATGAAGGCTTTCCTTGTCGATTGCTTCAGTGAATTTGTCCGCAGGAATGTGGTGAGATACAGCTCGCTGCGTAGGGGAGATGCCGTGAATTTTGTGGGTTCTATCTCATTCTTCTTCCGTGAGGAAATCAGCGAGGCGCTCCACCGTCATGGTTATGAGATGGGCAAGGTGCTGAGGTCGCCCATCGAGGGCTTGGTGAGGTATTATCTCGTCCAGTCTGTAGGCTGATGGAGACAAGTGTTTCTTAAGTGTCGCAGGGTTACTTGATGCCCCTTTCGTTGAGTGCTTTGACGTAGCGTCGTGCGTTTGCCTGATGCTCTGCGTATGTCACGGCGAAATTGTGGCTTCCCGAGAAATCCTCCTTGGCGCACATGTAGAGGTAGTTGTTGTTCTCGTGGTTGAGGACAGCATCGAGCCCGGCTATCGATGGTATGCGTATAGGACCTGGAGGAAGCCCTTTGTATTTATAAGTGTTATAAGGCGAATCGACTTCAAGGTGACGGTTGAGCACACGCCTTATGGTGAAGTCTCCAATGGCATAAATCACTGTGGGGTCGCTCTGCAGCAACATTCCTTTCTTGATTCGGTTGATATAGAGTCCGGCAATGCGTGGTTTCTCTGGATTGTATGCCGACTCAGAATCGACGATGCTGGCCAAGGTGGCGACTTGGTTGGCATTGAGTCCCAGGGTTTGTGCTTTCGTCTGCCGTTCTTTGTTCCAGAAGTTGTCATTCTCCTTCTTCATACGCAGTAAAAAGTTGTCGGCACTTACATCCCAGTACATCTCATAGGTGTTGGGAATCATCATTCCAGGAAAGGTTTGTTGGTCGTAGCCGAGGCTCGCCATCACGCTGTCGCTTGTCAGCAGACGAACCAGTTCGATGGAGTCGATCATGAGTTGCTTGGCTACTCGCCCAGCCAAGTCAGGCATAGTCCTGACGCTTGGCACCACGACTTTGACGGGTGACTGGGCATGGTTGCGAACCATGCGTAGCACCGACATCATCGAGGCTTCGGGCTCTACGGCATAACGTCCTTTGTAGTGGCCTTTCATGCGCAGCAACTTGGCGCTGAGGTCGAAGCCTATGGTGGTTTTTGGATTGGTCAGGTCGAAGAGTTTCGCCTTCAGCGAGTCGATGTCGTCGTCGCGGTCGAGGAAGAGATAGGAGGTCGTTTCGTGTCGCATCACGGAACCGCATACGCAGTAGGTGAGATAGCCTGCAGCGCATATTGCGACAGCCAGGAGTATCAGTAGTGCTTTCTTCATTTGGGAAAGGTCTTTTCGCTTTTGTTTTTTTGTTTAATCGTCTTTTCGGAAAATGATCAAATGATGATTATTCTTTGGATTTGTTGAGGGCGTCGAGGTGTAGTTGGGCTTTGTTGTGTCCTTGAGCTGCTGCTTTGGCGAACCACTCCTTGGCTTTCTCGGTGTCGCGCTCGAGGTATTTTCCTTCCTCGTAGATAAGTCCGAGGAAATACTGTGCGTAGGCGTCGCCTTTCTCCGCTTCCTTTCTGACAATAGCCACGGCGTTGGAGTTCAACTGTTTCTGATAGGGGGTGAGTTCTTCTTGGCCTAAGTCTTTGGCGTTGTCCATCCATCTTTTGGCTTCTAAGGAGTCGCTTTCCACTCCCTCTCCAAGTGCATAGCAGCGTCCCACAAAAAACATGGCCGACTGATGTCCCTGTGCGGCGGCTTTGCGGAACCATGACAGGGCAGTGGAGTAGTCCTGATTCACACCTTTTCCATCGTAGTAGCAGAGTCCGAGTTTGTACTGTGCAGAGTCGAATTCCTGCTCAGCAGACCTGGTGAACCATTCTATGCACTTGCGCATGTTCTCAGGTTCCAGACCTCTGTTCTGATAGATGCACGCCAGTTTGTACTGTGCGTGGGCATTGCCACTGCGAGCTATCTCTATCAGTGCTTCCAGCCCTTCGTCGGACGATGGCTGCATGAACTGATAGACGCTGTTCTTGTTGTTCTGTGCCGACACTGCTGTCATCACGAAAAAGAATGTCAGGAGGACAGGCAGTTTGAATGGATTTTGTCTCATCGTAACGTTATGAATTATGATGTTTTTACCCCATGGTGATGGGCTGCCATTTCAATTCAGGTTCTTCAACGGGCTCACCCAATTGTTCGACGAACTTCTCGCATTCTTCCGAGGTTGCACTCTTATTGTTGATGTAGTACATTTCATCGGTCACTTCCTGTTCTTCGCTGAAGATATTCCATTGAACTTCAGAAAAATAGTACTCCGTCAGTTTGCTGTCCTTCAACATTTGCGCACCCTGACATGAACGCCCAGGTGTGTAATATGCATTATACGCCACGGCGTTTTTGTAGAAAGTCAGTTCTGTGCATCCATCGGCGTAGGCTACCAAATGGACAGAATCGCCATCGACAACGTAGATGGCTTCGTAGTGAAATGTCGTATCGCGTACCCATACTTCGTTTTTGTTGTCGCCATCAATGTCTGCCAATGCGTACTCTTTCACTTGGTACTCGCCGATGCCAAAGCGGAGTTCTGGATTGTCTTCCATCTGTTCCAGATACTTGCTGATGTCGAAATCCTCGCCGGCTGACATGAGACTATCGACTTGATTGTTATTATTGGCGCTTTGCTCTTTTTTCTGTCCGCAGCTGGTGGCCATGACTGCCATGGCGAGGACAATGATGATGTTTGAGTTGATGAAATTCTTCATAATCATATAAAGTTTATAATTGAGTCATTCGATTCTTCATTCTCTTTACTCCGTCACTTATCGTGAGATACTCGTGACCATGGTGGCAATTACCCATAATCAGTATGCAAAAATACTCATTTTTCATCGAAAAAGACCTAAGATTGTGGTTTTTCACTTCATGGCAGGTGTTTTTTTGCTGATTTAATGTGAATAACTATAGTTTTGGATAGACCATCGACTTCCATGCCATTTATGTGACATTCTTTTTAGCGCTGGGCATCTCGTAAAATGAGGATAGGCACAAAAAAAGAAGATAATATTTTGTTTTTATCCGCAATTGTTGTAATTTTGCATCGGAATAAAGGCGTAGAGACGTCGGAAAAGACATCAATGATATAAGAATAAGCCGGGTAAGGATCGATTGGGATACTCATCAAATTATAAAAAACAACCGGGAATGCTTCGTTCTTCAATGGCGGGCCACGCCCATACGGGTAACCTTCGAGTCGGTGGATTACAAAGAGGAGCGGGCGCTCAAATCATTTCATCTCGGAGTTTCATCACATCTCCTCCCGGCTTTTTCTCTTCTTTTACATCATGTCGCAAAAGTTTCATGTCTTCCAGAAATCGTCTTGCAGTCAGTGCTCCAAGCATTGAAATCGTGTCTTTATATCCAACAAGGAAAGTTGCCGGAGTGGTCGATCGGGCCGCACTCGAAATGCGGTGAACGGGTAACTGTTCCGGGGGTTCGAATCCCTCACTT
>CACYEC010000183.1 GCA_902773225.1 uncultured Bacteroidales bacterium | reverse complement strand
GGTGTTCTTTACACTGATCACCCTGCTGTTCCTTGACTTCACGGGGACGCTGCATTGTTGGCTCTCTTGGATGGCTAAAGTTCAGTTTCTGCCTGCGGTGATGGCACTTAACTTCGTGGTGGTAGGAGCGCTCGTTGTCCTGACACTTGTGTTTGGACGAATCTATTGCTCTGTGATTTGTCCATTGGGCGTGTTTCAGGATCTGTTGGCAAGGCTTCGCCGGAAAAAGAACAAGTACTCATATTCTAAGGAAGTGCGTTGGTTGCGCTATCCCATGTTGATTGTTTTTGTCGTTGCTGGCGTGGCAGGCATAGGCTCTTTGTTCCAGTTGTTGGCTCCGTATAGCAGCTATGGGCGTATTGCTACTATGATATTCCAGCCAGTCTGGAAGACAGCCAATAACCTTTTGGCGATGGTGGCTGAGCATTACGAGAGTTATGCCTTCTATGGCGTTGACACCTGGATGCGCTCTTTACCAGTGTTCATCATTGCTGCCGTGACATTGGTGGTGCTCTTCGTCTTAGCCTGGTTGGGCGGGCGTACCTATTGCAATACCATCTGTCCTGTTGGCACGATTCTTTCATTCTTCGCCCGTTTCTCTTGGATGAAAATCCGTTTTGATGAGGAAAAATGTAAGAACTGTTCCCTTTGCTCTAAGAACTGTAAAGCTGCCTGTATCGATTTCAAGTCCCATACTGTCGATTATAGCCGCTGTGTGGTTTGCGGCAACTGTATTGATAGTTGTAAATTCGGTGCATTGAAATATTCTGGGCCCTTTGTAAAGACAGGAAAAGCCTCTGTTGACGGCTCTAAGCGCTCGTTCCTCATCGCTTCTGCACTTGTCTCTACGGCAGCGATGGCCCAAAAGAAGGAAAAACTGATGGATGGCGGACTTGCAGATATCGAAGACAAGGTGGCTCCAGTGCGTCAGACACCATTGACACCTCCAGGCTCACTCTCATTCCAGAATCTTTCCACGCGTTGTACTGGTTGTCAGCTGTGTGTGTCAGAGTGCCCCAATCAGGTGCTCCGTCCCAGTAGCGACCTATTACATCTCATGCAGCCCACGATGTCGTATGAGCACGGCTATTGCCGTCCTGAATGCACACGCTGTTCCGATGTTTGTCCAGCAGGAGCAATCCAACCTGTAGATAAGGATGAGAAGACCTCGATACAGATTGGCCATGCTGTCTGGATCAAGAAAAACTGTGTGGTACTGACTGATGAGGTAGAATGCGGTAACTGCGCCCGTCACTGCCCTTCTGGTGCGATTGAGATGGTGCCTATGGAAGCAGACAACGAAGAGTCGCCAAAGATACCTGCCATCAATGAAGCAGCATGTATCGGTTGCGGCGCTTGTGAATATGTCTGTCCGTCACGTCCGTTTTCGGCAATTTATGTGGAGGGACATGAGGTACATCGTAAGATTTAGTTTGTAGATGATAGTTAGTTTAAAGATGATTCCCCATGAAGGATAAGAAAATATCGAGACGTTCGTTCCTGAAACTTTTTGGAACAGGAACTGTTGCAACTGCTGCCACGCTGGCAGGTTGTAAGGATGGTAACAAGGCCGCAGTACAAGCCACAGAGGAATATAAGAGCCAGGTTGAACCGCCGGTAGGGAAGATGACCTACCGCGAGAATCCGAAAACCAAGGAAAAGGTATCCCTTTTGGGTTATGGCATGATGCGTCTGCCAACCAAAGTGGATAACGGTGATGAGTTTGATCAGGATATGATCAACAAGCAGGTTGACTATGCCATCGAACATGGCATGAACTATTTCGACACATCACCCGTTTACTGTCAGGGTAAATCGGAGCATTGCACAGGTATCGCGCTTAGTCGCCATAAGCGCAGTGAATATTTTGTTGCTACGAAACTCTCTAATTTCAATCGAGACTATTGGTCGAAAGAGAAGGCAATAGAAATGTATCACAACTCTATGAAGGAACTCCAGGTCGATTATATCGACTATTACCTGCTTCACTCTGTCGGAGGCAGCATGGAGGAGTTCAATGGACGTTACATCGAAAACGGAATGATCGATTACCTGATGAAAGAACGTGAGGCTGGTCGTATCCGTAACTTAGGCTTTTCCTTCCATGGAAAGCAGGAAGTTTTCGACCAGGTGCTGGCTACCCACGATCAGTATCATTGGGATTTTGTGCAGATTGAGTTGAACTACCTTGACTGGGACTATGCTAATGAAATCAATAATCGGAATGTCGATGCCAGTTATCTCTATGGAGAACTGCAGAAACGTGGTATCCCTGCTGTCATCATGGAGCCTCTGTTGGGAGGTCGTCTGGCTAACCTGCCACAGTATCTGGCTACCGAACTGAAGAGTCATGCTCCAGAGCGCAGTGTGGCTTCCTGGGCTTTCCGTTATGCGGGTACTCCCGAGGGTGTGCTCACGGTACTCAGTGGTATGACTTATATGGAGCATTTGAAAGACAATCTTCTTTCGTACTGCCCGCTAGTACCACTTACAGAAGAAGAACAGCGGTATCTCGACAAGGAAATTGCTCTGCTGATAGTAGGATTAGAGAATATTCCATGTAATGACTGTAAGTACTGTATGCCTTGTCCTTATGGCATTGACATCCCGGCGATATTTGTTCATTACAATAAGTGTAAGAACGAGGGGTCGCTGCCTGTTGGCATC
>CACYEC010000182.1 GCA_902773225.1 uncultured Bacteroidales bacterium | reverse complement strand
TTCGATAGGCGTCAATACCACTGGGTGGTCGTAGGAATAAGTAATTGAGAAGGTGATATCGCCTTCGCTGGTCGCCTCAATGGTGAGCGGCGTCGAAGCCATCGACGGTGATTCAAGTTCAACCCTCGTGTAAATCACCGTGATCAATTCGCAGGTGTAATTAACGGTTCTGTAAATGTGTTTGGCAAGGGTGCCGTTCTCCACCTCATATTTTACATCATCTGAATTGGTAGTCGTAAGGCGGCCAAGAATGCCGCTGACTGCAGCATCTTGTCCTACATCATCTACCAAAGTAGCTCCTTCGTATTCATTCTCGAAATCACTTACACACTTTGCAGAAAAGTCTGCGTTTGTTTCAAAAAGATTGTCAGAGGATGATGAGACGACTGTCGTGTTGGGGAGACATGCCAGCCCGGCTTTATCGGCACTTTTCCAATCATCGTTCATCATTGACGTGTATGCAGCGTTTGAGCAGACCGCGATTCCGAGCTCCTCAGTTCCCCCAATCATATCCGGCACCAACGCTCTGTACTTCCCATCCTTGAATACAGACAGAGCAGACCTCACGGCAGCAAATACAATCTCATCATTGGACATGTCCTCTGAATACAGATAGTAGAACGACTGCTGCCCGTCAAGCACAACCTCGCTCACATATAGGGTAGAATACTTTGTAATAGTTGCCTGTCTGTCAACAATGTTAACGTATGTCTGTTGCGCCCATGCTGAGAGGTGGACTAATAAGAATAAAAGCAGCATTATCGCTGTCCTTGCCAGGAATAAGTTACGTCCTGTCTTGTGATTTTGTTTCTTCATAATCGTATTTTTTTTATTATTGAACCATTTTGCTTTTTCTGCAAAGTTACGGAAAATCGACAAAAGGCAGAGTATGCGCCATGCACTTTTTGACGAAACAGGGACTGGGAATGACAAAAAAAGCCGCATAGCGTGACGAAAGGGGAAAAATTGGTTTCCCTTATTTGATAAGTATTTTTTTGCCATTATTTATATACAATCCACGCTGTGTCGGCTTTCCTGTGATGTGTCGCCCGTCTATGGTATAATAACTATCAGACTTCACGCCCTCTTCACCTATCACAGATAGAATGGCAGCAGGCTCGCTACCTTCATATTCTATCCATCCTGTATTGGTACTGGCCAAAGCTTTCCACCCTTTGGCCTTGGCTATATCCACCTGGTTGGTGTCGATGATATTGCCTTCTTTTCCAGCATAGGCGATGTTGATTACCTGTAATTCTCCGTATTCAACGGTAGGCAGGCTCTCCACAAGTGCCGTCATCTGCGCACCTTTGATTTGGTTGTTATAACACGAAATCCGAGCAAAGTCGGTGGCGGCATTTGAAACGATGAGAGAGGTGAGACCGTCATTGCTGCAGTCAAGTTGTTTCAGTTTGGTGTTGGCAGACAAATCAAGCTTGGTCAGTTGGTCGAGATAGTAACATTCAAGCGTTTCCAGTTCAGTAAAGTATTCAATGCCTTTCAGTGACTCGATATAGCTGTTGTAGTGAACGCTGAAAGAAGTCAGGTCGGCTATTTCCGAATCACTCAGGAAACCGTCTCTTCCAAAGTACCAAGATTTCAAGATGTTTCTGAAATAGTAGTCAGGGAAATGCGCTTGGTCAATAGGCATTCCTGTCTCACCCTGATATTCCATCCATCCGTTGGCTTCCGTGTGGGCATATACCGTCCACTCTTTATCGTCAGCATCGGTTATCTGCTCCTTCGTGATGTCGTTACCTTCTTCGGGGTTGTCAAGATACATCGCATAGAGCTTTCCGTCGTCTGTCAAGCTGGCAATGAGTGCATCCATCTGCTCGCCCTTGATCTGATTGAGTCCGCAATATATATTGTATATTTGGGTGTTGTTGGTAAAGTCGAGGGTTGTCAGCAGGTTGTTCTCGCATTCCAGCCATCTCAGTACGACACATGCCGAAAGGTCGAGCGATGTCAACTTGTTGCCTGAGCATTTTAAATCTTTCAATGCTGCGCTCTTCGACAAATCGATCGATGTCAGTCCTATGTCGTTACAGTACAAATAGGTCAGTGCCGTATTATTTACCAGCGACAGCGATGTCAGCTTTGTTTCGGAACATTGGAGGTCTTCCAGTGCCTTACATGCCGAAAGGTCGAGTGATGAAATATTTGTGTTAGAGCAATCAAGATCTTCCAGAGTTGTACATGCCGATAAGTCAAGCATCGTCATAGCTTCATTGTCGGAACAGTCCAGCGATTGCAATTTCAACTGAGCAGGAATGGTCAAGGCAGTCAGTCCATTCTCGCTGCAGTCTAATGAGACAAGGGTGCTGCTGTTAGGAAGAATCAGCGATACCAAACCATTATCAGAGCAATCCAGCTCCTCCAAAGCCGTATTCTTCGACAGGTCTAAAGATTTAAGACCGTTTTGACTGACGTCTAGTTCCTTCAGTGCCGTAAAATACTCAATACCCGTCAGGTCACAGATAAACTCGAAGACCATAAACAACTCTGTGGCGTTGGCTGCCTCTTCCGATGTCAGCACACAGTCCTCTCCGAAGTCTTCGCCAAGCAGGTAACGACGGAAATAGTAGTCGGGGAAATTGGTGGAGTTGATAACGATACCCATTGATGCCGCATCGCTGCCGGCATAGTTGTAATAGTTTTCATCTACGTTGTCCCAAGCCTGTGGTATCCAGCCTTTCGCCTTGGCTGCCGCCACCTGTGCCATGGTGATGTCGTTGTCGTCGGCAATAGGCATCCCTTCATCTCTGACACCAAAATCAAATCCTTTTTCTTCTTTGACGGGCAGACTGGCGATGAGGGCATCCATTTGTGCACCCCTGATTTGGTTACCTTCGCAGTAGAGTTCCTTTAGTCGTGTGTTCTTCGACACATCAAGCTCTGTCAGCTGGTTGTGTGAACAGTCTAACTCCAGCAGTGCCGTGAAGTGTTCGATACCTTTCAGGTTGGTGATGCCCTTTTCGTAAACTTCCATGTATAATTCGTTGGCTATTTCGTCAGATGTCAGTACACCGTCAGCGCCGAACGGTTTTTTCAATAGGAAGTTACGGAAGTTTGCATCGGGAAAGTTCTCCTCGTTGATTGCTACTTGAGCCATGCTCTCTGTGGCGATTGCCAAGAGTGCGAACAGGGTAAGGGTTGTTTCTTTGATAGACATAACTATAAGATGTTGGGTGATGGGTGTTGGGAGTTGGGTGATGGGAGTCTCATTTAACAGCGACTTTCTTGCCATTCTTCACATAGATGCCCTTGGGCAATTTACGATTTGCGGATTTTCGATTATCGATTTTGCGGCCTGTCAAGTCGTAGATGCTGTTGTCGCTGTCGAGCGTTGACCGGTAGCTGCCCTCTTTGTCGCTGATGAGCGTCACTGTCTCGTCATTGAACACCGGACGAATGCACTGGCCGTCGAGGCGTCCG
>CACYEC010000181.1 GCA_902773225.1 uncultured Bacteroidales bacterium | reverse complement strand
TGTTGCTCGCAGTGTCGTCTGTTATCTGGCGGATTAAGTCGCCAAAGTAGTTGGGTGACAGGAAAAGCTCCTGGGCGCAATATTTCATTGTGGGAAGACCATATTTATTTTGGGTTCTTCGGGAATTCGTGTGGAAAGTAATCCTTTAGAACACTGAATGTTTGATAAATTTTTGGTTATTCAGGATTTCGTGTGGTGATTAATTTTATTGTCATCAGCTGTCCCTTTTTTTCATTCCGACAGGACATCGGCTGGGATAGTGGGCGTCTCGCCCGCACATCTGACCGGCGAAGCATGGTCAAACAATGATATAGGATCTTCTTCCACACATATTCCTGAAGTACCAAAAATTTAGATACATCAAGTGATGTTAAACAAATAACTTGCCTCACTTTCCAGTTGATTGTAGGGGGACTTACTTCTTGTATGTCCGTCAGTTGACTATCGTCTAGTCTTCTTGTCTTCCTGTCTACTCGTCTTCATCAAAACGAGGCAATTTATTTTTTTACTGTTACTAAGTGTGATGTTGTATTTTTTTTCGTAACTTTGCAGTAGGTAAAACCTGATACCGTAGAATGTGTGTGACACATCGTTGGTAAACAATATTGAATGATATGAGATTTAAGGCTGTCATAGCATTATTGACTATGTCTACAATTTCAATGGCTCAGGGTGTGATAGATGTGCATAGCCACATTATCACTCCTGAGTTTTTGTCGGCTCTTGAAAGTGAGGGACGACTGATGGACGAGGGATTCCCTTTGCCTAAGTATAATGCTGAGGCGCATCTGAAGTGGATGGACGAGGCCGGAGTGCAAACGTCTGTGTTGACATTGGCAGCCCCACAACCTGAATCGGCTCAGGTAGTACGGAGTACAAACGAAGCTGCTGCACAGTTAAAGCAGGAGCATCCTGACAGGTTCTTGTTTTGTGCTGCTTTGCCATTGCCGGATGTCGATGCGGCGATTCGTGAGGCCGTCTATGCGCTCGACACACTGAAGGCTGACGGCATCAAGCTGGCAACGAACGTTCAGGGCCAGTATCTTGGCGCGCCAGAATTGGACACTTTATTCGCTGTGCTCAATGAGCGCAAGGCCGTGGTGATACTGCATCCCCACCGGCCTGAGCCGGTCAATCCTCAGGTGATGCAGCAGACACCGCTCGCCATGCAGGAATATCTCTCTGAGACCACCCGTGCCGTATCGAACATGATTAGTCGCAACGTGCTTGCCCGCTATTCAAATGTCAAAGTGGTTGTGCCTCATTGCGGGGCCTATCTGCCGCTGTCGGTTCCTCGTATGAAATCGCTGGCTCCCGTGATGCAGGCTAATAAGATGGTTGGCAATATTGACTGGGATGCGAACCTTGCAGCTCTCTATTATGACTTGGCTGGTGCTCACTCGCCTGAGGTGATTCGTATGCTGCTCACCATCACCACGCCCGACCATCTGCTCTATGGTTCTGACTATCCCTATGTGGCTCAACAGGTGCTGACACAAAGCCTTCAGCGTATGAGGCAGTATCTCGCAGCTGAGCCAGACCTTGCACCTTTCCGTGAGATGATACTTCACAAGAATGCTGAGTGGCTGATGGGGAGGGCGCAGACAAAGGCAGATGTTAATACCAATGGTGGAAATATGATTTGCCGGCTGGCTGAGATTGAGGTATATCCTGAGCATCTTGCTGAATATTTGTCGTATGCCAATGAGGTCGACCGCCTGAGCGTGGAGCGTGAGTCTGGTGTTGTTTGTCTCTTTCCGATGCAGAGTGCCGAGGACTCCACGAAGATCCGCATCCTCGAAATCTATGCCTCCGAGCAGGCCTACCAACAACATCTGAAGACCGACCACTTCCTGCGATACAAGCAGGGAACGATGCATATGGTGAAGAGCTTGAGCTTGCCCACCATGCTGCCACTCGACCCCGATGCAATGAGGCTGATATTCAAAAAACAGCGATAGAATAATTCGATATAATATGACTATACAAGAATTCAGAGATTACATGGCATCAGGCAAGCCTGTCATCGGCGGCTCTGATGTCCACATGATGTTCCATCAGTTGTCGCAAGAGGCGCTGAAGATCACGGCGGAAATTAATGGGAGTTATCACACACCGGAGCAACTGCACAGCTTGTTGGAGCTGCTGTGGGGACGTGAAGTACCCAAGACTGTAGGTATGTTCCCACCTTTCCATACAGATTGTGGAAAGAACACCGTCGTTGGCGAACATGTTTTCATCAACATGGGCTGCAAGTTCCAGGACCAAGGGGGCATCACCATCGATGAGGGTGCGCTTGTTGGTCACAATGTAGTGCTCGCAACCATCAACCACGACCTCGACCCGGCCAGACGCCAGAGCATGACGTATGCGCCCATCCATATCGGCAAGAACGTGTGGATTGGAGCCAATGCCACAGTTCTTGCAGGAGTGACGATAGGCGATGGAGCCGTTGTGGCTGCTGGTGCTGTGGTGACAAAGGACGTGGAGCCGAACACGATTGTTGGTGGTGTGCCTGCTAAGCTTATCAAGAAGATTGATGTTTCAAAATGAAAAAGTAAGTGTGATTTCCACGAATCACGAACAGCAATATTACACGTTTGCTCGAGGACACAATGGCCAATGACAAGGCTGTGAAAACAACAGGAAACTTGTCATCTCCATCTGTCGGATTCAGATGGAAGACGAGCAAGATTTTGATGTCTTATACCTGAAAATGGGGGATTATAAGATACTGCTTAGAATTTGGCCTTGTCCGTTTTCCGTTGCCTTTTCTGCTTGCAGTTCTTCCCTCTGCCGCATCCACAGTCCGAATCTCCT
>CACYEC010000180.1 GCA_902773225.1 uncultured Bacteroidales bacterium | reverse complement strand
TGAGGAAATACACCGACATGGGAAGGATTAGCTACGGAATAAGACGTTCGACAGCGAGGAAGTTCTATCTCGGAAGAGATATATTAAGGTTCTGGAAAGCACAGTTATAGCTATGATTGATTTCAGCGAAGGTTTTGTGTTTATTCCTCGAGGAATACGCAGGCACTGGCTATGGGGCAACACCAAACTATATGAATGGTGGACAGACCTTGTAATGATGGCTGCGTACGAGCCTTGCACAGTGAGGTTCGGCAAGCACAAGGTTCCAATCAAAAGAGGAGAAACTGTAGTTAGCCAGAGGATGCTGTTGCATCGATGGGGAACCAATGGGAGAATAGTCAGGACATTCCTCGATGATCTTGAGGAGGAGAATATTATCAGCCGCGAGTTTTTCACCTCCTATACGATTGTGACAATTTCGGATTTTGACATGTTTCAAGGTGGTAATAAAACACCAAAACAAGGCAAAAGAAAAAACGCAGAAAGTGAAGTTTTGGAACAGGAAAGGCAGCACCTGCGGTCACATAATAAAAAGAATATAATAAAAAATAATAATAAAACAACTGAAGATAAGAAAAGCGTACAAGAGATTTTTGATGAAGCAATGGTTCAAAACAAAGTTGAAATTGCATGTAAAAATCATTCTATTACAGAGGAGCAATACAAGAAGTTTGTGAAAGAGATACTCACAGACTGGGAGTACACCAACGAACAAGACATCAGCCTCAAACATCTTTTGTTCACTTTGCCATATAAAGTCGAAGTTTTTAAAAACAAAAAGAAAAATGAAAAAAGCATTATCGATAGGAGAAATATTTCACCACGAAAAGATAATAGAGAACATGGAGAGAACCCACTCAACCGCGCAAAAGTACATCAAACCAAAACCGCCGACGATATTCATGGAAGATGAGTTTGAGTATTTTAAAGGGGTCATCAAAGACATAGAACCACGTTTTGACATGGATAAGGTAGACATTGACATCATGAGCAGTACATTTGCTTGGGTTTGGAAGTGCAATGAAATGAACACCCTGGAATGGGACTACAAAAAGGGTCTGTTTTTTTATGGCTCACTGGGACGCGGAAAATCTTTGATGCTCTATGGTCTTAGAGAATACTTGCGAAGAGTTCGTTCACGATATAGCAGATACCATGAGACGGATTACAGGCTGGGCATGTATTGGCAAAGTGCAAGCCAACTAGCCAACAAGTATGCTTATGATGGCCTTTATGAGATTCAGGAGTATATTGAACCAGGCTGCTGCCTATTCATTGACGAACTGGGACGTGAACCGAATCCTGCTAGCAACTATGGCACGAAGATGAACGTGTTGCAGTTCATATTGCAGCTTCGCTATGACAATCGTCGTTCATGTGTCACCCATGTGACGACAAACCTCAAACTTGATGAGATTGCAAGCCACTATGGCGATTATGTTGCAGATCGGTGTCTGGAGATGTTCAACTTTGCAGAGTTTACAGGTAAGAGTTTCAGATAGTGATACCAACGTCTTTCGTAGCATTAATAATCGTCATTAATTTTGCTCAAAAGATGAATCAATTAATGAGTGAATATATTATTTATCTGAAACTAGACCCTTACCTTGCTCAATGGCTAATTCATGAGCACGGTGGTACACCTGTTGCGTTTCCAAAGAACTCTATGGAAAACGACATCATTGAACTTGGTTTAATGAAGAAACCATATCTTGCTCTTCCAAACGAACCTGGAGAGAATAAGGTTCCTATTGCCTTGCCTTACTTCAAGAGTAAAAATGTGAGATACAACAACTATCTGTCGTTAAAGAGCCGCAATGCTTTGCAACGATGCATACGTTCTCGTTTCGTCATGACACTATGGAAGGACTTGTACAAGTTCGGCTATATCGGCAAGAAGAAACAAGATCTGATATGGGCCTGGATGGAGACACATGGTATCGAGGCAACGGATACAAACTTCAACACTATCGCGAAGATATATCTTCGCAAACGAAATGTGTATCGCGATGCTAAACGCCGAGAAGAAAAACGTCTTGAAAAAGAGGAGAGCGATAATCAAGATTTAAATAACGTTAAAAAACCGACTGCTTGATTATATAGAAATGAACGAATACTGCATAGTAGTTTTGAGGCTTTTACAAAGTAGTTTTTGACGATATGAAAACAACGCAATCTTTGCCTGGAATTCAATTTGTTGGGTACGTCCCAGCAGAACTGCTGCAAAGGCAAATCATGTATAAATATCTTTCAGGTTTGAAAGTGGGAGTGTTCACAGATGTAAAACCTATCAGGTTTGTAGGCACCCCTACTTGTGACGCAGTTTCGTCATACAACAATAATGGAAGAATTGAACAAACAACTCTGCGCTTTTCTACGCTCGATGAGTTGCCTATTTACAAACATGTGGCATATATTGTCATTGACTGCAATGAGCAGGCATATATAATTGGGCAAAGAGAGAAGCCGCGACCAATAGTGAAAGTTTCTGCTGACACAGGAACTCCTGACGGAGATCCTGCTCTCAAGACTGTGGAGGTAATACTCTATGCGCAGAAATCGCTTATACCTTGTTCCATCAGTATGTAATAACGAGTATATGAATTATTTTGAAGCGAAAATCAACTTACTCGAACCGTCGTTGTGAAACGCTGGTTCGTTTTTCCTCTCTCAAAGAAATTTTGTTTTTATGTAATTTATAATATGGTTATTTAAAGTTTTAGGATTAGTCGGGTGGCTTCATTGTGAAATGAGGCTACTTTTTTTATCCTGCTCCACGTCTGCGCTCTCTTTTGGTCTCCATTCATTGCGGGAAAAGATGGGTTCATAGCCGTAAGATTTAAGTTA
>CACYEC010000179.1 GCA_902773225.1 uncultured Bacteroidales bacterium | reverse complement strand
TTTTAGAAAAGAGAGCCGACGCGGTCAGAATCACTTCTCATTGGTCGGCACGAGAATATGTAAGAATTGAATGAAATAATTAATATTTAGTACATGATGAAAATGTCTGTTATTATGCGTCGATATTGGCATAAGTGGCGTTCTTCTCAATGAATTCCCTACGGGGACCCACATCGTCGCCCATGAGCATGGAGAAAGTGTAATCGGCCTCGGCTGCATCCTCTATCGTCACTTGTTTCAACAGTCTGGTTGCGGGATTCATTGTTGTTTCCCACAACTGCTCGGGATTCATCTCACCCAAACCTTTGTAACGCTGGGTGTGGATGTTGTTTTCCGTTCCCTCGCCATAACGCTCAATGAAACGCATACGGTCGGCTTCTGTGTAACAGTACTCGCGCACTTTGCCTTTTGTGCAGAGGTAGAGTGGGGGAGTGGCGATATAAAGCCGTCCGTCGCGGATTAACTGTGGCATATAGCGGAAGAAAAGAGTCATCAGAAGCGTGTCGATGTGAGAACCATCGACATCGGCATCGGTCATGATGATGGTCTTGTAATAGCGAAGTTTATCGTAGTTGGCCTCTTTGGTGTCTTCTGCGTTCAAACCGAAGCGGACACCCAAGGCCTGGATGATGTTGTTCACCTCTTCGTGTTCAAAGGCTTTGTGCCACATCACTCTTTCTACATTGAAGATTTTACCGCGGATGGGAAGTATCGCCTGAAAATGACGGTCACGACCTTGTTTGGCTGAACCACCGGCGGAATCTCCCTCCACAATGAACATCTCGCAGTTGGCGGCGTCACGGTCAGAACAATCGGCGAGTTTGCCTGGTAAACCACCACCTGTCATCGGATTCTTGCGCTGCACACTCTCGCGGGCCTTACGGGCGGCAACACGGGCTGTGGCGGCAAGAGCCACCTTGTCGATAATCATCTTGGCCTCTTTGGGATGCTCTTCCAGATAATTGGTCAATGCCTCACCAGCAGCCTGATTCACGGCACCAGCTACCTCTGAGTTGCCTAACTTCGTCTTGGTCTGGCCTTCGAACTGGGGCTCGGCAACCTTTACCGAAATCACCGCGGTCAAACCTTCACGGAAATCCTCACCGCTGATCTCTACCTTCTGCTTCTCAAGTTTCTCGATGACTTTCGAGTCCTCGGCGTATTTCTTTAACACGCGAGTCAAAGCGGAACGGAAACCAGCCAAGTGGGTACCGCCTTCTATAGTGTTGATGTTGTTGACGTAGGAATGGATGTTCTCGGAGTACGACGTGTTGTACATGATGGCAATCTCGATGGGAGTCTCGCCTTTTTCTGTGTTCAAGTAAATCACGTCGTCGAACAAATGAGTGCGCGTGCTGTCGATATAGCGGACGAAGTCTTTCAGACCGCCCTCTGAGTAGAATGTTTCCTTGCGGTCGCCTTCTATACCCAGTTCTGCGTTCAAATTCTTACGCTTGTCGGTGAGAGAGATACGAAGGCCGGCGTTCAAGTAGGCTAATTCACGCATACGGTTGGCAAGGATGTCGAACTTGTATACAGTGGTTGTGAAGATTGTCTTGTCGGGCCAGAATTGCTGGCGAGTGCCACGCAAGTCTGTCACGCCCACTTCCTTCACGTCGTACAAAGGTTTGCCACAACTGTATTCCTGCTGGTAAATCTTGCCGTCACGGAACACTTGAGAAATCATTTTGCTCGACAAACCGTTCACGCAACTTACACCCACTCCGTGAAGACCGCCTGATACCTTGTAAGAACCTTTGTCAAACTTACCACCGGCATGAAGCACGGTCATCACCACTTCAAGGGCGCTGCGATGCTCCTTCTCGTGCATATCCACTGGGATACCACGGCCGTTGTCTTGTACTGTTATGGAATTGTCTTCGTTGATGGTCACCTCAATATGAGTGCAGAAACCGGCAAGGGCTTCGTCGATGGAGTTATCGACCACTTCATAGACCAAATGGTGCAATCCTTTCTCACTGATGTCGCCAATATACATGGCAGGACGCTTACGTACAGCCTCAAGACCCTCCAGTACCTGGATGTTGTTGGCGGAGTAACTCTCGTCGATTTCCTGGTCGGATAGAGTGCTGCCGTTGATGTTTAGTTCGCTCATTTCTTATCTGCTAATGCTTACTTTCTACTCTTGTTTCTTGGATTTAGAGTGTTCGTATGCTTTTTTGGTAACGGTTTTCTTTAACCTTTGTTTTTACGCTACAAAATTACAAATTTTTCCCCATATATCGAAGGATTTTGGAGATTATTTCCTTCGGAAAAGTGTTTTTCTGCGTTTGTTCCGCAGAGGTTTTTGGCTTTGTCCACTTTATGCACATGAAGCCTGTAAAACATGGGGAAAACGCTACCTCTAAAAAGAAAAAACCAGCATCCTTTGGGGATACTGGTTGTCCTTTTGTTATGACTCAGTTCTTTGCTTTTTACGTCACGCTATGACTTATGCCAGTTTGGCGATGTACTTGGCGGCGCCAGACTTCAGGTTGGCGGCTTTTCTCCTGTGGATAACGT
Source organism: uncultured Bacteroidales bacterium (assembly GCA_902773225.1). Taxonomy (GTDB): domain Bacteria; phylum Bacteroidota; class Bacteroidia; order Bacteroidales; family Bacteroidaceae; genus RUG11857. The sequence goes on along the minus strand of CACYEC010000179.1, from coordinate 3,042 downwards.
TGGTCTTTGCAAGTTTGTCCAGCATTTTCTGAAGTTTAGGAAGCTGAGAAGTGGCCTCTGCCTTGTCGGTAGTGCCGCGGAGTTTGCGAAGTGCGTTACGCATTGTCTTTGCGTAATAATGATTGCGCAGTCTGCGGCTCTCTGCCTGACGGATGCGCTTTAGTGCTGATTTGTGATTTGCCATTTTATATTATTTCTTTTTTAATTCTTACATAAATAAATTGTTTTCAAGTCGGTAGATGCTATGGACTTGCGCTGTCTCTACGACGGATGCTCGTCCATGTTGTCTGCGCGACCCAAAAACAGCAACTTCTTTAAGTGGTAGTCCCTAGCAGAATCGAACTGCTCTTTAGAGAATGAAAATCTCTCGTCCTAACCGATAGACGAAGGGACCAACCTGTAGCAAAAACCATTGTTCGTTGGTTTTGCGGTGCAAAGTTAGTCACTTTTATTTAATTCACAAAAAAATCTCAGTCTTTTTTTTCAGAACCATCAATTTTTTTTGCGATTCTGGTGGCTTTTAGTCCTTTTGAATCCACTTTTATTCGTAATTTTGCAAATGAGTTACCTATAACATGATGATAATGATGGGTAATCGATGGATTATACAAGGCAGTAGTTTCGGGTCGAAAAGACGGTACTATAATTATATATAGGTATGATTGAGCGGTTGCGGGGCATTGTGCTTAGAACGGTGAAATACACCGACAACGATATGATGGTGGATATGTTCACCGATATGCGTGGACGGTGTACATTCAGCGTGAGGGTCTCACACAAGGCGCGGTCGCTTTCCACCATGTCCTTATGGCGACCACTCTCTCAGGTGGAGTTCGACTCTGACATCCGACCCAACAGGACAGTCAACAATCTCAAGAACGCAAGGACTATCGCCGACTACACTCGCATCAATGCGTCCATCGTGAAGTCGTGTCAGGTGCTATTCATGGCAGAAGTGCTCTATCATTGCCTGAAAAACGAACCCAGGAACAGGGCGCTCTACGATTTTGTCAACCTTTCGATAGGGTGGCTTGAACTGGCTGAGCGAGGATACTCCAACTTCCATATCGTCTTCATGGTACAACTGATGAGGTTCGTCGGCATTTTCCCCAATATGGACAACTATACTCCTACCCTATTCTTCGACATGATGGAGGGATGCTACACCTACCTGCCGCCAACACACGCCTACGCTATTCGACCGCCTGAAACAGAGGCATTGCCCGTGCTCGCCCGGTTGAACTATGCTTCCATGCGGGTGCTCAAATGGAACAGGGAACAGCGAGGACGGTGCCTCAAACTCCTCAACGACTTCTATCGGTTGCATATTCCCTCTTTCCCGGAACTTCAATCTCTTGATGTCCTTACCCAGGTATTCGACTGATTTCACTCGCTTCCGATATGTTACTTTTTGTAAGCAGATGATGCCAGAATGCATCCCTAATGTTGTTTTTTTTGTCGAAAAATCCACATAAAAACACTGTACTGCCCATTAAAAAAGCAAATAATTGAGATAAATATTGCTAAATATAAAAAGATAGACTAATTTTGCGGAGTTATTGACAGTTATGGCTGAAGAAAAGGATTTATTTTTAATAGATGTGGACAAAATCATCAGCGAGAAGGCTGGCAACAAGGCGAAATACATTCCCAAGTTTGTCAACAACTGGCTGAAGAAAATTCTGCACCAGGAAGATGTGAATGCGTTTATCGGGGGGGATGCCGCCGGAAAGGTCGGCATAGACTTTCTCGATGCCTGTATAGAGTATCTCGACATGAAAATGGAAGTGAATGGCCTGGACGAACTGCCCCCCAATGAGGACGGCAAGTTTTTTACCTTCACATCCAATCATCCTTTGGGAGGGGCTGACGGTGTTGCTCTTGGGCAAATCCTTTGCCACAAGTACGACAGCAAGGTCAAATACCTGGTCAACGACGTGCTGATGAACCTCCACGGACTGGCACCGCTTTGTATTCCAATCAACAAGACTGGGGCTCAGTCGAGGAACTTGCCTCAGATGGTGGATGCCGCTTTCAAATCCGACAACAATGTGCTGATGTTCCCCGCTGGATTGTGCTCAAGGAAAATCAACGGGGTCATTCACGACCTCCCATGGAAAAAGACTTTCGTGGCCAAGAGCGTGGAGTATCACCGAGATGTAATCCCCGTCAGGTTCACTGGGCATAACTCCGAACGATTCTACAACATCGCCAACATCTGTAAAAAACTCAACATCAAGTTCAACCTCGCCATGCTGTTCCTCGTCGATGAGATGTACAAGAACAGAGGGAAGAAAATGACTGTCACCTTCGGAAAACCCATACCCTGGCAGACTTTCGACAAGTCCAAGACTCCTGCGCAGTGGGCCCAGTGGGTGCAGGACAAGGTTTACGAATTATAAGTGTTCAATGGAGCCTATGTCTAATGGTTGGGGTGGAATCCAATGATACGGACGGTGGCTTTAGCATGTATCAACTAATAAGACATTATAAAATGATGGAAGAGATTATAGCGCCTGTAAGTAAGGAACTGCTGAGATCAGAACTGACGGAAGACAAACGCTTGCGCTTCACCAACAAGAGCCATAACGAGATTTATGTCGTCACATGGCAGGACTCCCCCAATGTGGTGAGGGAGATAGGACGTTTGCGCGAAATAGCCTTCCGCGCAGGAGGTGGTGGCACAGGACTTGCCCTCGACCTCGATGAGTTCGACACCATGGACCGTCCTTACAAGCAACTTATCGTGTGGAATCCCGATGCAGAGGAAATCATAGGGGGATACCGGTACATTCTTCCTGAGGACATCCAGTTCGACGACAAGGGACAGCCCATTCTCGCTACATCACACATGTTCCATTTCTCCGAACGTTTCATTAAGGAATATCTGCCCAACACTATTGAACTGGGACGTTCCTTTGTCACACTTGAATACCAGTCCACAAGAGCCGGCGCTAAGGGACTTTTCGCGCTCGACAACCTTTGGGACGGACTTGGAGCGTTGTTCGTGATCAAACCCAACGTCAAGTATTTCTTCGGAAA
>CACYEC010000178.1 GCA_902773225.1 uncultured Bacteroidales bacterium | reverse complement strand
TCAGGGACTTGGATTTCGACGGGGTGAAAGAACTGGTCATAGTACACCATTCCATGGGGGTGAGATATCATGATGGGTATGATGTCTATCGCATTGTGGAAGGGGAACCTTTTCTTATAAACCACTCACCTTATAATGACAATGTCGAAGAATGGGGCTTTGGAATGACTGACTATCCTGAGTTTGATTTCAAAAAGGAAACCATAACCTGTCCCTATCCGGAAGGGGACATGAAATATGAAGGTTGCACGATTTTTGGCATCAGTACGAAGCAGATGGATACAGTAACAGTGAATGGAAGAAAACACTATTTCAATCACATGGAGGTGATTAAGGAAATCAAATACAGTCATGATGAATAGAAATATCATAACCCTCATTGCAGCCTTACTGGCTTTTACTCTTAAAGGGCAGGCTGTGACCATCGAGGCTACAGCCAATCTCAACGTGTATTATCCTGAGTTTACAAGGATTGATTTAGTATGTGGACAGATGCCGAAGGCTGCACAAAAGGATGTGGAGTTTTGTTGCGAGGCTGCTTTTACGGGAGAATTGCTCGACGAGTTCAGACATTCGAACATCGCTGACAACCATATATGTAGCGGGGTGATGAATAAAGGCTATCGCTGCAAGGCCAACACCGGAGGGTTTGTTTGGAGGAAGGGCAAATGGAAGTTCATGAGGAAGGCTGATTTTCCTTCTGCTGCTAACGGATGGAATATGGGGTTATGCCAGTTGCTGATTATCAAAGATGGCAGGGTGAGACCCATTGGCACATACATGGGGGCAAGAAGGAATATCTATAGGGCATTATGCGAAAAGAATGGAAAGCTATGTATCGTTGAATCGAGAAAGAACATGACATATGAGTTTTTCGTTAAGTGTCTAAGTTCCTACAAAGTTACTCATGCCCTCTATCTGGATATGGGCAGAGGTTGGAATTATGCCTGGTATCGTGATGCAAAAGGGGAGGTCAGGGAATGTTTTCCTGAGAGTAAGTATGCAGCCAGTTACAAATATCGAACCAATTGGATAACATTTTATAGATGAAATGACGGCTATGCCTTTGACCCGAAGGCGGTTGCGAATCTCAAAAGGATAGTAGAAGAGGCGGGAGCCGACATTGTGAATTCGTCCTCTTGGAAGAGCTTTGGCTTTTCTGAGTTGGAGGAAATGTGGACAGATAGAGGTTTGCCTGGAAAACTGATTGGTATACCCCCTAACTCTGTGAGTGACGAACTGTTGCTTGATGCTGACATCGACAATATTGAACTATACCACATCAGAGGTGAGGAAATCAAGGAGTGGCTGACGAAACATGGGAAGCAGGTAAGTCATTACGCGATTATCGACGACATGGACAATATGCTGTCAGAGCAGCAATCCCATTATGTCCATACCAATCCTGAAGTAGGGATAACCGAAGAGGATGCAGAAAAAACGATTGCAATTATGAATAAAGAATATAATCAGAAAAAACTGTTATGGAACAGCTATTAAATAAGATAAAAGGTGCCATATATGGTCAGGCCGTAGGCGATGCGTTGGGGCTTGGCACGGAAGGTATGACCGATGAGGATATGGCATGGAAATATCCGAGCGGCATTACCCATTACGGTGATATATTCCAGGACAGGCACCGCAAAAGATGGAAGATCGGTGACTGGACGGATGACACAGACATGATGCTTTGTATTGCCAATGCAGTCATTGAGGACAAGGGGGTAAACTTGACAACGATAGCTAGGAACTTCAAGGAATGGGCCTTGGGTGAACCTATGGGCATAGGTGAGAATACTTTTAAGGTACTGATGATGGGCGATTATGTGGATAATCCCCTTGGAGTTTCTGAAAAAGTGTGGAAAAAGAGTCATTGTCAGTCAGCAGCCAATGGCGGACTGATGCGTACATCAATTGTAGGCCTCTTTCCCAAAGCTGTTGAACAATGTGCTGCCGATATCTGTAGGTTAACCCACTATGACCCTCGCTGTGTCGGTTCATGTGTGATAGTATCAGAGCTGATTCATGCGCTTGTGTATGACAAACAATGCCCTTCCTACCATCAGATGCTGGAACTAGGGCGTAAATACGATGACCGGATTGGGGAATACATTGATTTGTCAAGAAATGGTGATATAAGGGCTTTGGAACTGCAAGATGACGATACCGTCGGCTATACTCTGAAGACTTTAGCTGCTGGCTTGTGGGCATACTGGCATGCAAAGAGTTTTGAAGAAGGCTTGTTGGAAGTCGTACATGCTGGAGGAGATGCCGATACGAACGCTGCCGTTGCTTGTGCTATTCTGGGAGCAAAATACGGCTTCAATGCAATCCCATCAGAATACACCAATGGCCTGATATACAAGGAACAACTCGATTCGGTAATTAGTGGTATATATGATATCATATGTAAATAACGTGAGTTCGACGAATTCAGAATAATAATATTAACCTAAAATTGGGACGTTTTTCCATGAAATATGATTTCCACCGAAACAGGGTTCTGGACGACAAAGAATATAATTGAACGATTTATGAGAAGCAGCTGGCAAAGAACCCAGCACTAAATGAATTGGTAAGTCGGTTTGGGACTAATGCCAGAGAATGAATTAATTGTATTACATGCATTGATGACTATATACCCAAGTTCGGGATAAGAAAGTCATGTAAAAAGTTGGTAATTTGAGATGTTTTTTGTGCCTTTATAGGTGATTTCCAGTTACTTATAAAGTCTAACAAAAGAATACGCTCATGATTACCGCCGACAGAATTACAGAAATTTTCTGTGCCGTGGATGTTTTTTGCAAAGAATTTGACAAGCAGAGTTTTTATATCGAGGATAACAAGCAACTTATGCTGTTTTGAAAGACTGCTTATCCCGAACTGGAGTAATATTGAATGTTGTTTACCAAAAACTTGACAATTCGAAAGCCACACAAACACTTTAATCGTTTTTTGAAACTTTCCCCAGCAGTTCCATTATCATCTGTTCTATCTCATCATTGACCCGTTTGAAGTTGCGGTTCAACATGAGAAACATCGAGCATGAATTGCCCTTAGAGTCTTTTTTAGTCAAATTAAAAGTGGGATGTCTTTACGGCATTCCACTTAGAACAAGCAACTACTTCTCATCCCTGAAGTCTCACAATTGCATTGGCGCCAGTATGTCCATATAGTCGGAGATAATTTTGCAAAGTAATTCCATTCCTTACTTGACAAAGATTTTCTTTCCCCCGACGATGTTCACGCCTCTCTGCGGAGTGCCAAGGTACTGGCCTTGTAAGTTGTAGATGGCGGCAGACGATGAGTCGGGTTGGCTGTCGGTGGCCGGCACGTCCCTGATAGCATCGGGGTCGTCCTTTGCATTTGCTATATATGGGATAATGCTGACACATAGAAGTCCGTTATAGTAAGTTCCGGGAACAGGCGCATCGAGCACCCCCTCTCCCATGCCAAAAACGGCGCCTCTGTCCAGATAGCCACTATGCTCGAAATATGTTCTTCCATAGAGCGTGGAATTGAGCCGCAGGGTAAGCGTATTCTGGCCTACGGTCAACAAGGTTCCTGCATCAATCC
>CACYEC010000177.1 GCA_902773225.1 uncultured Bacteroidales bacterium | reverse complement strand
TGCACGGATGTTGCCTACTGTTCGTTTGGTTGCTGCCTCTTTCCAGACGGATGTTCGTTGTGCGAAGTTGGCCGCAGCCTGGTTGTCGTTTTCTGGCTTCCAGAATGAAGGCACCAGGGGTGCTTCGAGCAACTCCTTTCCATCCTTCTTCCAACTGATGAGTGCACCCGTATTGTCGATGACAGCTGCTCCATGGGCACCATTAACGACAATGCCATCAGTGGTGCGACGGACTGAGGCCTTCGTGCTCTTGATAGAACCGGAATAATCTGTAGGGCGTGATGCTTTGTCATAATCATAGTTGTGCAGGATGAACTGTTCATGAGCGATAGCGTAGCCTGCTTCTGCCCAGAGTGTTGCTTGGCGCAGGCGTGCATAAACGTTCATCGCTACCTCGCCATCCTGTACTGGGCAAGTTGGCAAAAGAAGGCTGTCATTGTTGAGTTGCAACGCCCCTTCTTTGGCTACTTTTCCATCGATGAGCAGCGTGTAGGTGTAATCGTATTCGTCAAGTGAGGTAAAGAAGTCGCGGTTAATGACGCGAACAGCATCAAGTACGCGTGGCTTCTGTGGTGTCTCAGCTGCAACAAACTGCAGGGGCGCATAGACATGCTGCACCTCGTAGTATTGCGGATGAGGCGTGCGGTCGGGTGCTAAGATGCCATTTATGAGGAAGCATCCGTCGTTGGGGTGGTCATCGAAGTCGCCCCCAAAGGCCCAGAATTCGTCAGGTTGCAGTTTAAGTTCCGACGAATGGCGTAATGGCGAGTTGTCGATGGGCTTGGCCAGACCTTGGTCTACCCAGTCCCAGATGGCAGCGCCACAGATGCTGGAATCGGCATAGATAATGTCCCAATACTCCTGCAGGTTGCCTGTGGAGTTGCCCATGCTGTGGGCATACTCGCGCATCATAAAAGGACGGTCGCTGACTTTCTGTGCTACGCGTTGCATATCTTCGGGATAGAGGTAGCTGTCGTCGTAGATGGCCGAATAGCGGCGGTCGCTGTCGTAGAAGGTTGGTCGCGTGGTATCAAGGGAACGAATAGTATCGTACATCGCCTCTGCATTGCGGCCGCTGCCGGCCTCGTTGCCCAGGCTCCAAAGGATGATGCTTGGATGGTTGCGGTCGCGCAGCACCAGCGATGCGGCCCTGTCCGCGTGAGCCTTTTCCCATATGGGGTCATCGCCTAATTGTGTATTGCCGATGCCATAGCCGTGGCTCTCGTTATAGGCTTCGTCCATGACATAGAGCCCGTAGCGGTCACAAAGTTCATAAAGCAGGGGTGTGTTGGGATAAACGGATGTACGCAGGAAATTGATATTACACTGCTTCATCAGTCGGATGTCAAGCTCGTGGGTTGCATCGTCGACATATCGCCCTGTGCGCGGATGATGTTCGTGACGATTGACGCCCCTTAGTTTGACGTTTTTTCCGTTGATCTTGAATACCTCGCCCACAATTTCGACTTTCTTGATGCCGAGGTGGTAGTCGAAGTGCTCTACCAGGTTGCCTTTACGGTCGCGTAACTCAATGGCTACGGGGTAGAGATGAGGTTTCTCTGCCGACCAGAGATTTGGTGATGACAGTTGGCAGTTGACTTGAATGCGAGTAGTGTCGCCAGCAGCCAGTCTTTTCAGAAACCCTAAATTTTCCTTTCCATCGAGTATGAATACCACGGAGAGGTCTTTGACAGACTTGCCGGTTGTGTTGCAGAGTTCAACGTCGGCTGTCACTGTTGCCTGGCTGTAGTCGGGTGCGATGTCGGTCGTCAGGTGGTAGTCACTAATGTGGATGAGTGGTCGTACCCACAGTTGCACGCTGCGGAAGATGCCGCTCAGTCGCCACATATCGATGTCCTCAAGATAGGATCCGTCGCTCCATCGGTAGACTTCCACTGCTAAGCGGTTTTCACCCTCGTGCATGAAACGTGTCACGTCAAACTCAGCAGGAGATGTCGGGTTTTGGCTGTAGCCCACTCGTTGTCCATTTACCCATACATACATGGCCGACTTCACGCCGCCGAAATGTAAAATGAGATTTTTATTCAGCATCTCGCGAGAAACATTGACGAAGGTAACATAGGATCCCACTGGGTTGCGATGTTGATACGCATACCACTCGCGTGGAGGCTCGCTCGTCACGCTGGGTGCATTCTTCTGGAAGGGATATTTGGAGTTAGTATAGATAGGCTTGCCGTAGTTCTGCATCTGCCAGTTTCCAGGAACGGTGATGTAGTCCCACTGACTGATATCGTAGTGAATACGCCAGAAATCCTTTGGCCTCTGCTCGGGGCTTGGTGACCAATGGAAGCGCCACTGGCCGTCGAGCGAGATGATTTCCTGACATTGCCTTTCGAGCGAAGGCAGTTGCAACGTGGCATGGTAGGGCAGTTTGTTGATGCCTACCACTTGCGGATTTTCCCAATCGTGTGGTTGGGCTGGTAAATCCAGTGCAAAGGCTGTGGCAACAGCAACGATTAAGAGTCTCATACTTTTGTGTATTATTGTCAATTTACTTTAAGAATCATTTAGGGCAAGTGAGTCATCCGAACCACAACCACGAATTTTGGTGAATCATGACACACGTCTCATTGTTTTGCCAAATACTCTCATTTCTATCCTTTAATGATGGAGCAAATGTCCACTCCCCATTTATTCTGCTTCTTTTCATCTCCATAGAATTTATCATATCTTGATACCCTATATTGGTGCTTCGTAATAAGACCATGGAAAATGCCCATCCTGCGTATTTGTCTTCTGTAAGCTGCGTAGAAAGGAATTTGTGGAAAATAGGCATGAATAATCTTTCAAAATCCTCCCAATTATCGAGTGGATTTCTGACCACAGGAAGCAACTCACGTTCATTATCAATTATAATCATCCCAACTTTCTCAACTTATTTCAACTCTTTTTAAATAGATTATCATGTGCACGATGAAGGTTTCTTCCTGTAAAGTTGGTAAAATCACTCACTTGCATATTTGAAGACATCATCCACTTAGATATTATTCCAGAAAAACTTTTTTCTTCTTCTCCTTCAATTAAAAATTCTCCCTCTGTCTTTGCCCAATCGAAGTTAGGTATTTCTTTCTTTAATCGATTCAAATGGATAATTGGGAACAACCCAGGTAATACAGCAAATTCAAGACTGAGATCAATTACCATATTGTTGTCAGTTTCTTCATCTTCATATGGTGCAGATTTGAAAATACCGCCAAAACAGACTCCGTCAAGATTATAAAATTTGGAAGCATTTGGACCAATTCCCATATAACAGTCTCGTGTTGATCTTAAATAATCATAAATAGAATTTCCTTTCGGCCAATTTCTTTTTGTGCAAATAATAAAGAAACGATCCCCTTCATTTATGTCATTATTGTTAGTTAATGGCCATGGTTGGATATATGAATACTCCCCACACATGCCATCTTCAATACGACGTGCTAAAGAGTCTAACTTCAACCATTGTTTTTCAGGAGTCCAAAATAATAAAAAAGTTTTCATAACCTTTAATAACGCGACACATTTCGTTAATGATTATTTTAAGTTCTTGAGCAACAAAATGTTATCAAAGACTATGTCAGATCAGATTTTTCACTTACTTTAGTGTCGCAAATCAAGCAAGCAAAATAACTTCAATGACATGACAAAAATAATCAATAAATCTGAATAATCACTGCATTTTGTGGCTTATTTTTCGTTTTAGACCTATTTGACCGCTTATTTTCCCTCTCTGATTGACGAACATTTGGTTTCTGTGGTAACATCACTGCCTACCATTAATTCGAAATCATTCGTTCTCTCTCTTCCGTTTTACACTATGGTGGCAATTGCATGGTAGACTTCAACCTGCTCCTCCGCGGGAGAATATCTTGCTTCCATAGAGACATGGGAAAGGGGGAGGTATGTAGTTACAGGAGGAGAAAACAAGATAATTATGGTGTATATGGGGTATAACCACTTAGAAGTTGTTTTTCAACCTCGTATGGATTATTATCTCTCCTTTTTTATTGCTGATTTTAGGAAAATAGACTTCTGACAATTATTTTTATTAAAAATTGTTGGAAAGAATTGAAATGTTTCTAAATTCGCTTTAGATATTCAATGCGTGTTAAACGTGTTTCATATTCTTGGATTATTAATCAATTATATTTTTGAGTTATGAGTGCTATCAAAGATTATTGGATGGATTTACAGGAGGAAGAGGAAAGATTAAAAGAAGAATTGGATGCGGAACAAGAAGCAGGACAAAACTACAATCCTGCATGTGACTGGGATTATGATGCGCTCTATAGGGATGCTTTTGAAGATGACCCAGAAGCCACTTGGGGAAGAGAATGGTAAAAAAGACCATTAAGAAGTCTTTCCCATCATACGCTGAGTTTTTCAGCAAAGATTATTGTGAAAATACAGCAGTTGAAGCGAAGTCATGCATGGCACCAGCAAAGCGGGGCTAAAGAGCAAGGCAGAAGGTACTCAACATCTACACAGAGAAACCGTATGACCTTGTTTGAGAACTCGGCTGAAGAATTGGACTTCGCTATTGATTATTATGCCGCTAAATAGATTTTGGGAAAGGGTAGATAAAGAGGAAGAACGATAAAAAACGCCTACTGGTCAATCACGCTGCAATGACATATTTCAAATATGTTTCCATAATGATTTGAACAAGAGTAGTAGTCTTTTATTCTTTTTCCTCAATCTTTTTATTCATATTCACTTCTTGAACTTCTGAAAGACCGCCTTAATCATCTCGTCCACAACCTTGTTGACCTGTTCGAAGTTGGCGTAGAGGATGCGCTCACGGGCATCGATGGATGAGAAGGTGTAGAACTTGGGGAGATCCACATAGGCTTCCTCCTCTGCCTTGATCTCATCCATATTGAAGTTGGTCTTGCAGTAGAACTTGGAAGTCTTGAACTCCTCGCTTTCTTGGATATTCATACTGCCACCGCGCCCCGTCTTGGTCACCACGAAGTCACGCGCCACCTGACCGCAAATCCAACCCGTAGGCATGTCGGAGATTTTCGATGCCGGCACAAGACTGTCA
>CACYEC010000176.1 GCA_902773225.1 uncultured Bacteroidales bacterium | reverse complement strand
CTCGTTTAGCGATGGCAACAAGCGCATTGCAGCTACGTTGTTCCTTTGGTTCCTGAATAACAATGGCATTCTTTATCGTGAGGATGGTTCAAAACGCTTGGCTGATAACACCCTCGTGGCTCTGACTCTGATGATAGCCGAGAGCAAAACAGAAGAGAAGGACGTCATGGTGAAGGTTGTAGTAAACCTGATTAACCAGAAGAACGAATAATGCGATTGTTATATCAAATATCTATAAGGTGTGCCCCAATACGGCGCACCTTTCTTTTATCTTTGCAGCGTTATTCAAAATTTTATTTGGATTATGCCAGGACAAAGAAATAATAGTAGAAAAGACCAGCAGAAGTTGGATTTCACATACGGACATATGATGCCTCAGGCTCTTGAAATGGAAAAAGCTGTTTTGGGAGCGCTGATGATTGATAAGAATGCCTATTTGGAAGTGGGTGATTTGTTAAGACCAGAGAGTTTCTATGACCCTAAGAACCAGATGGTTTTCGATGCCATACAACATCTTAGTAGGGAAGAAAGCCCTATCGATGTGCTAACCGTAATAGACAAGTTGGAGAAGATGGGAAAACTTGATGAGGTAGGAGGCGCTGGTTATATTGCTGATTTGAGTTCGAGGGTAGCTTCTTCCGCCAATATCGAGTATCATGCCAATGTGGTGGCAGAGAAATATCTGTCGCGCCAGATGATCAATTATGTCAATGAAATAGGAAAGAAATCATTCGATGAGACCTACGATGTCAGGGATGTGATGCAAGAGGCAGAGAGCCTGCTTTTAGAACTGTCGCAGATGAACATGAGAAAAGACTATACTGAGCTGCCCCCCGTTATTGAAAAGGCTGTAAAGGCAATTGAGAATGCATATTCCAACAAAGGAAGTCTCACAGGAATCCCCACAGGCTTCTACAAACTTGACGAAATGACTTGCGGATGGCAAAAGTCTGATTTGGTGATTATCGCTGGACGCCCTGCGATGGGAAAAACAGCTTTTGCACTCTCACTAGCTAAGAATATTGCAGTGGATCAGAATAGGCCAATGGCATTTTTCTCATTGGAAATGTCAGATGTTCAGCTTGTTAATCGTCTGATGTCGAATGTCTGCCAGATAGATGGAAAGAAACTGCTGAGTGGGCAGTTAGATCAAGAAGACTGGAAACGGCTTGATAAGAATCTCGCCGTCTTAACAGAAGCGCCTTTGTATATTGACGATACCGAAAGTCTCTCTGTGATGGAACTGAGGACAAAGGCTCGTCGGTTGGTGAAGGAACATCATGTCGAACTGATTATGATAGATTATCTACAACTTATGACTGCAAGCGGCATGAGATATAACAATCGCCAAGAAGAGGTTTCCATCATCTCACGTTCATTGAAAGGATTGGCTAAAGAACTGAATATCCCTGTGTTAGCATTGAGCCAGTTGAATCGCGGTGTAGAGTCTCGAGAAGGAGCTGAGGGGAAGCGCCCACAGTTGTCTGACCTTCGAGAATCTGGAGCCATTGAGCAGGATGCGGATATGGTGGTATTCCTTCATCGTCCTGAGTATTATGGACTCCTTCAGAGTTCAGATGGTTTTATAGACTATCAAGGAAAGGCTGAGATCATCATATCTAAGCATCGTAAAGGTGCAACTGGCATTGTTCTGATGGACTTCATGGGTGAGTTCACAAGATTTTCTAATCCTGAAGATAAAATAATTGGTAAAAGCACAAATGCAACAGGTGGGGAAATTGTTGGTTCAAGAATCAATGGAGAGAGTAATCCTCCGGGGCAACTTGATAATATTGGGAAAGATCCGTTCATACTGCCCCCTCCAGACAAGATGCCTACACCATTTTAAAGATTATTTATTGTTATGAAGTACAAAGAAAAAGAAAAGCAGAAAGCCGTTAAGGTGAAGGGCCAGAAACGGCGCGTGGTGGAGCAACCTGATTGTAAGGTGGAGTACACTGATGAGGAGGTTGCTCAGATGGCAGACTATGACTATGGGTATTTGCTCGACATGATGTACTACAAGTTCGAGCGCATGGTGGCCTTCTTT
>CACYEC010000175.1 GCA_902773225.1 uncultured Bacteroidales bacterium | reverse complement strand
GGGGAAGAGTGTGCATGTATGAACAGAACACGCGGTTTCAGTTACTTGGGCGGGGAAATTTGTTTCCTGTTTATAGAGGAAAGATACCGACACCGCCATCAGCCAGATCAAGCGCAAGCAATACCCCAAGAAACTGACCGAATACACAGGCAGTCTCTTGCTTGTGGGCATCACCTACGACAAGAAAGCCAAAACCCACGAATGCAAAATCGAATCATTGACCGTTGGCCATTAGATAAAATGCTCTCGTACTTAACAAAGGTCATTATGAGAATCAGAAACATCATCCCCTTTTTACTGCTCCTGCTTTGCACTTTTGCCGCAAGGGCACAGTATCAACAGGTCAATGACATCTCCTACAAGGAATCGAGCGATGAATATGCCAAGGAGCGTTGCAAACTCGATGTGTATTACCCAACCACCCTCAAGGATGCCCCAGTGGTGGTGTGGTTTCACGGAGGTGGTATCGAGGGCGGCAACAAGCACATCGACTCCCAACTCAAAAACAGCGGGCTGGTGGTGGTTGCGGCCAACTATCGGTTGCTCCCCAAGGCCGACATCGATGACATTCTCGATGACGCGGCTGCCGCTGTGGCATGGACCTATAAGAACATCACCGGATACGGAGGCAGCCGACGTAAGATTTTCCTTGCTGGTCACTCTGCTGGAGGATACTTGCTCGACATCATCGGATTGGACAAGAAGTGGTTGGCGAAATACGGTGTCGATGCCGACTCGCTGGCGGGTCTTGTGCCTTTCAGCGGACAGTGCATCACCCATTATAACATCCGCAAGAAGCAGGGCATCCCTCCCTTGCAGGCCACTATCGACCAATATGCACCCCTCAATTATGTGCGTCCTGACGCACCACCCATCGTCATCATTTCTGGCGACAGGGAACTGGAATTGTATGGTCGTTACGAGGAACAGGCCTATTTTTGGCGTATGTTGAAACTTGTGGGGCACAAGGACGTGACTCTCTACGAGATGCAAGGCTACGACCATGGCGCCATGCCAGCTCCCGCCTATCATATCCTGAAACAGCACATCAAGCGGATTACGGATAGTATGACTTCGGCACTCCCTAAACCTTTGGTCAAGACAGAACAACAGGCAGAATACCGCTTCAACTGGCAATCCGAGTACCTGAGGCGCGAAGCGAAGATTGATGACAAGAATCCTAACATCCTCCATCTGGGAACTAACAATGGCTACTATGACCTCACTGCTGAGACTGGAGCACTTGTCCAGACGCTTCGCGACTTCTCTGTTTCCGTATGGTTCAAAGTCAGTTCGGAAAACCAACTCGATGGTTACGGACATTTCTTGTTCGCATTCTCACAACTGGCCGAGAACAGCGCCCATGCAGGTCCATATATGGCCATGCGACTGAACGAGCAGCGTTTTGAGACTTCTACGGGTGGGTATGAGCACGAAGAAATCATCATGCAGGGCGGCAAACCCAAGCGCGACGTATGGGTGCACGTCCTCTACAGGCAACAGGGACACAAAGGTGAACTCTTCCTTGACGGAAAATCTATCGGGCGTAATGAACAGATGCCTATCCTCGCTGAGATTTTCGGCAACACCACTAAAAAATCGTCAGACTTGCTTCCTAAGAACTGCTGGATAGGGCGCGCTCCATTCCGTGGCGACAAATACCTGACACAGACTGATGTGGCTGACTTCCGAATCTTCAACTATGCTGTCAGCAATCAGGAAATGCGCAGTCTGATGAAGGCTAAACCCAATGAATGAAGAGTAAAATAACAGACATGATTTGGTAAGATATGCAATAATATGTGAACAAGTTGCTGATTTTGCGTTGGGCTTGATTTATATTTCAGTTTTTATGCTTATTTTTGCACATTATGGCTCTTTATGCTTGATTGGAAAAGCAGCATTCATTCAAGTGGGTGGTCATAGATGGTGAATTTCTGAGTTGTTTTTGTGTGGCTCAGATATTTGATTTTTATTAACGCTGCGTAATTTTGGTATGTGATGAAAAGACTTTTCTTTGTCATAGGGGTGCTGTTGATGGCTCATTCTGTCATTCTGGCACAATTAGAGAAAGACTACACCCAGTATGTCTTGGGCGCAGATTGTGACGACGGACGGTATTGGTATATCGCGAATGATGCCGACATCTCGCCGGCGTTGTTGCAGTGCGACACCTGGTCCTCACGTGGCGATAAAGACGGGAGCAACTTGATTGCTCCATTCATGGAATATTGGGAGAACAGAGACAACCACACTTTGGACGACGGAAGTCATCTACCTGACGCCCAGATACGACATCAAATCATCCAGGGGCTGCCCAAAGGAAAGTACAGACTGAGCATGAAGGTTCGATGCTATGCTGAGACCTATAGTGGATATGCCAACCCTGCGGGTGTGAGACTATACGCCAATGGTGCCGAATCGGAAGACTTTTGCTTTGGTAAGGATGTGATACCGTACAGTGGTGGTGCGCATATTACATCTACGCCTGAACTGACTTTCGAAGTGGGGGAAGACGGCATACTTGACTTTGGACTCAATGTGTCTGGTGCCTATCACACGGAATTGAGTTGGGTGGCTTGGAAAGATGTGAGACTCACTTACATGAGCAAGACCATGTCGAATGGCGAGTACTATCTGCGAAACAAGGCTACAGGTCAATATTTGGAAGCAGGTGGTAAATATGGCACACAGGGTGTGTTCGGTTTGCATGGAGAACTATTCAGTGTGCAGTGGGTGAACGATAATGAATTCTTTTTGAGTACCAAGTTACTGAATAACGACAATGGCGGTCACTACATGAGCGTTGACGGCTACAACAACTACGTCTATTTGGATGCTGCCCAACAGAAATGGACCATCGAACCAGGCCAGGAAGGTTATTTCACCATTCGTTCCGATAGGGGGTACTTTGGCAGCAATGGGGATATGGTTGTAGCAACTGACTTGAGCAATTCCACGAGCAATAATGTTCAATGGGAGTTCATACCCCGTACGACTCGTATCAAGCGCCTTTTGGATGGTACCGATAAAGATGCGACCTTCCTAATCGCCGACCCGCGTTTCGACCGACACCACACAGATGCCTCCGAATGGGTAGGCAGTGGATTCAACCTTGGCGGTGCCAACGAAAGCGGAGCGTCGCAATGTGCCGAGGTGTGGAACAGCAACTTCAACATCTCGCAGATTCTGAACAACATCCCCAATGGCAGATACCAGTTCAAGGCCCAAGGTTATTTCAGGTATAACGACACTTGGGATAACACCAATTCCCGTGCCTTGGAGACTCATTACGATGGCACTGAGCAACTCTATGCCGAGTTCTATGCGCAGTCTGGCAACAATACGGCTAATGTCGCAATCCAAAGCATCACTGACGAAATCGACAACCTCGCATCGCTCAACATCCGTGCCAGCAACAGCGGAATGCCATACACCATGACTGAGGCTGGGTATGCCTTTGCCGCTGGACTTTACCACAACAACACGTTCACCATCGATGTGACTAACCATACGCTCTCCATCGGCATCCGAAAGGAGCAGCAGGACGGAACGGACTGGACTATCTGGGACAATTTCGAACTCACAATGCTCTCAATAGGCGACAACACTGGCTACAAGTATGACGAGGAGGAAACAGGAGAGTCCATAGATTTCAGTAAAGCCACACCTGATAACCCTGTCGACTGCACCAGTCTCATCAAAAGCGCTGACTTCAGCAACACCACAGGATGGACGGGAAATCCCTCTCGAAGCAGCACTGCCAACCGATTCGCCACTTACGGTGGTACTGGTGTGGCCAAAGTCACTTTCGATGTTCATCAAACCATCGATAACCTGCCCAATGGCTGGTATCGGCTGAAAGTGCAAGGTTTTTACCGATATGGCGACGTGAAGACCGAGGAACATAATGGTTACGGGGGAAATAATGAGAACCAATACAACGATGTTTGGGCAACCTATACCATACCATACGCTACCATCACCCGCCAACACGGTACTGAAAGGCAACTTGCAACTCTTTATGCCAATGGCGTGTCGGTAGGACTGCCATCCATTTTTGAAGGAGCCCACGATGTGGAAACACACAATGGTGACTACCATACACCGTTCGGATGGGTACCTGATACTTCTAAGGGAGTGGAAGAGGCCTTCGATGCTGGTGAATATTGGACCGAATTGATTGTTCCCGTTTTCGACCAGTCTATCACTCTTGGAGTTAGCAAGAGTCTCGGTTACAAATTCGACTGGACATGCTTCGACAATTTCAGACTCGAATACCTTGGTGACAGAGACCTGATTCCTGTCACAGATATCAAGGTCGAGGACAATCAACTCAACCTCACTCTTTACGAACAACGGATAATCAATGCTTCTGTACTACCTGCCAATGCCTCTGATGACAGACTCACTGTCTATTCGACCAACGAAAATGTGGTTACTTACGACCAACAAACAGGAATGGTCACAGCCGCTGCTGCTGGAAACGCTGAAATAAGAATCTATGCGTCGGGGGCTGTTGGAGGCTTCACCAAGTCCATCCCGGTGACGGTCACAGGTAATGCTGACGGCAACATCGCGGATTTGGTCATCAATGAAATCCAAGTGTCCAACCTCGATATGTTCCTTGACCCCTCCAAAAACTATGGTGGGTTCATCGAACTCTACAATCCCACCTCCAAGGCTATTCTCCTCAAACGGCCTTATGTCAGCGATGACCCAGACAATCCACAGAAGAGTTATCTGGATGTCTATTTCTATGTTCCAGCCAAAGGTTTCACTACCATTTGGTTTGACCACAACAACGGGGAGAGCGGTAATTACGTTGGCAATGCCAACTTCAAACTCAATATGGATGGGGGCACCATTTTCCTCTACGACAGGTATGGAAATTTCCTGACCAGTCAGACTTATCCTGCGGCTACATCACGTACTTCCTACGCACGCACGACTGATGGGGGCAACCAATGGGGTGTGACTGCATACCCCACACCAGGAGCATCCAACAAGAACAGCAGTGAAATCATCACTGGCACGTTGCAGCGTGTGAAACCTCCACAGGCTTTGCCTGGTACAGGATTCTATACGATGAAAAACTTCCTGCCTACAATTTCCGGTGATGGCACCATCTACTGCACGCTCGATGGTTCTGTGCCATCGGAAACCAATGGTGTGACTCCAGACCAACTCACCGCTTTCAACGGAACAACTGTATTGAGGATGCGTGCTTTCGAGAAAGGTAAACTGCCCAGCGAAGTCATTACGTGCACATATGCTCAAAGTCAATACTCACACTCCTTGCCTGTGTTGATGGTGACCGCTGACCCTGATGCACTCTATTCAGATGAGTTGGGCATCTTTGTCACTGGCACCAATGGGAAAAGTGGCGCGGGTATCGAATATCCATGCAACTGGAACAGGGACTGGGACCGCTCTGCCAACATACAACTGCTTGACAAGGATGGAACCCCCTTGTTCCAACAGGATGTGAACATCGCACGATTCGGTGGATGGAGCCGTTCCTGGGTGCCTTACAACTTCAAACTCAAGGCACAGAAGCAGTATGAGGGCAACAACTATCTGGAATATCCTTTCTTTACAGATAACAAACCCTACTTGAAGCACAAAGCGCTTCAAGTGCGTAATGGAGGAAACGATGTAAGTTGCCGCATCAAAGATGCCGCTCTCCACAACATCATCATCTCCAGCGGATTCTATCTCGACTGCCTCGACTATCAGCCTGTACATTGCTACATCAACGGGCAATACTATGGTATGCAGAATCTCCGGGAACCCAGCAACAAGCACTATGGCGTAGCCGACTACGGCATCGACAACGACGAAATCGATGCCATGGAGTTTGGAGGTGGCACATGGCCTTCAGTGAAGGCTGGAAACGACGCTGCTTATTGGGAGTGGTACAACCTCTCCTCATACGCTTACGATGACGACACTTACCAGCAAATCTGCGACCTCGTCGATGTGAACGAATTTGCCAACTACATGGCTGCCGAACTGTATCTCGGAGGTGACGACTGGCCGGGAAACAACTGCAAGGGCTTCAAAGGAAAAGACGGAAAATTCCATATCGTCTTTTTCGATGTTGATCAGGCGCTGCGATTCGATATTGGCGCTTTCAACCGCATCACCAACAATGGAGCAGCCATCACTGTTCTCTTCCGCAACATGCTTAACAATGAAACTTTCCGCAAACTCTTTATCGACAGTTACTGCATCTTCGGAGGCAGTGTGATGGAGCCTGAGAGATGTCACGCCATCATCGACCGCATTTCCGACGAGATGAACCCTGCGCTATCGATTGAAGGACTATCCACTTCGCCAACTGCTGACTATATGAAACGTGTGCTCAGTACAACCCGCCAAGAGACGATGATTACTGCGCTGACCAACTGGAACAACGTACACCTCAACGGTACACGGGCTTATCAAGTGAAATTCTCGTCCAACATCGAAGTGGCACAACTGCAAGTGAATGGCATTGATGTGCCGACGCGGAAATTTAATGGCACCCTCTTTGCGCCTGCTGTGCTGAAAGCATCGGCACCCGAAGGATATGTGTTCAAGGGATGGCAAACTAATAAAGGCGAATGGCTGAGCAAGAACGAGACCTTCGACCTTGCTGCACTGAGCAACAGCGAGGCTCTGTCCAGTGTGTTGGAGTTCACTGCCGTTTATGAGGAGATGGATAACGATGCTGAACGTATCAATGATATCGCCTTACCCATCAAGGTGAATGAGGTCAGCGCAGGCAACACCGTCTTCGCTTCTGAGACGTGGAAACGCAGTGACTGGATAGAGTTATACAACACAACAGACATGCCGATTGATGTGGCAGGACTTTTCGTGAGCGACGATATCGACCAGCCACTGAAATACCAGATTAGCAAGCCTTCCGAACTCAGCAATACTGTCATCCCTGCAGGAGGACATCTCATTGTGTGGGCTGATGCCTTGACAAGCAACACGGGAAAGCAGTTGCATGCCAACTTCAAACTCGCCAACACCGACGGTGAGCAAGTTATTGTGGTCAGTGGCGATGACTTTGTGGCCAACAATCCAACCTACTTCAATGCACATCCTGACATGAAGTCCTTTATCGACGGAATCACTTACAAAGCACATCGGGGAGATGAGTCTGTCGGCCGTTATCCTGACGGTGGAAAGGCTTTCTACAAAATGACACGACCCACCATCGAACGGACCAACAGGATACTCAAAGGCGATGACATCATCGGGTACGACGAAAGTCTCAACGCTGTCCTGCCAGATAGGTTCAACATCCAACTGGCCAAGGGCTGGAACTGGATCTCACATTGTCTTTATACTCCTTTCTCTCCCAACGAACTGCCTTTAGGAGCCCAACGTGTGGTGGCGCAGACAAAGGAAGCATACAGACTGAATGGCAAGATGGTGGGCAACCTCTCCCTCATGGAAGCTGGCAACCTCTACAAGGTGGAAATGAAGGAAACCGCCACCTTTACCAGCGACAAACTTTTCTGCGACAGCAATATGCCTATCGGACTGTTGCCAGGCTGGAACTGGATTGGATACACTGCCGATGGCGCACAGACACTGACGGCTGCACTTGGCAACTACATGGCTGATGAAGGCGATAAGTTGTTAGGGCAAAGTGGTTTTGCCACCTTCACCAACGGAGCATGGAACGGAACACTCTCCACTCTTGAAACAGGGAAGGGGTATATGCTTTACACACAAAAAGCCAAGATTCTCAGTTTCAACAGTCCTCATGTAAGGGTCAACGCACGAAAGGCGCCGACTCCCAAGATGTTTGCTTCCAATAGGTTTGGTGTGGACAAATATGCCTATCCTAATGTGATGGGGGTTGTCGGCATATTGTTGCAGGACGATGAAACTCTTGCCAATCCCGACCGCTACACATTCCTCGCCTACGCGGATGGCGAGTGTAGAGGTGTAGGTGTATGGATGGACAGTCTGATATATTTGACATCCTACGGACATGGTGGGGAAACCTTGCAGTTCATCGCTTATGACGAAATGGACGGCACAGCCTATCCCATCACTGAAGTGCTGAACTTTGAAACTGATGTGAAAGGGTCGTCGCTTCATCCCATGGCTTTCCATATCGGCACTGGTGAAACGACCGACATCACTCATGCCATCACGAACAACGCGCCTCACATCACTGTTGACGGTTATTACAACCTCAATGGAACGCTCGTCGGCCATCATGGCACGTCGCTTGCACCAGGTATATACATCGTGAGATATAAAGACGGTTCGTTCCGTAAGATTTACATTCATTAAACCATCGATGAAGTTATGAAAAGACAAATAGTATTCCTCGTTGTAGCATTCACTATGCTGGCTGTACATGCCCAGAACGCAGACCCTATTCGCATACAATACAATGGATCTTCCGCTAAGGTCACTGTCCCTGCCGGCATCAACGATGTGACTTACACAGTCAAAGGTGCGAATGTAACCGTCAATTCCGAAACCAATTCCACGGAATATACCTACCAGGTGAGCGGAAAAGCCTCTGATGGGTCGCTCGTACTTAATGGCGCTTACAAATTGACTTTGCAATTGGCTGGTATTGAACTGACCAACAAGCATGGTGGAGCAGCCATTGATGTTGAATGTGGCAAGCGTATTGCTGTGGAACTCATGGAAGGTACAGTCAACCGACTTGAAGATTCAGAGGCTGGCAGTCAGAAAGGTGCGCTTTATTTCAAGGGACATCCCGAATTTGAGGGAAAAGGCACTCTCTATGTGACAGGTAAAGCTAAACATGCCATTGCCGCCAAGGAGTATATAGAACTGAAGAAATCCACTGGAACTATCCATATTCTCGGTGCTGTGAGCGACGGCATACATTGTGGCAAAGGACAAGAGAACAGCGAACACAACTATTTCCTGATGAAAGGTGGTATCGTGAACATGACCAATGTGGGTAGCGACGGAGTGGATAGCGATGATTTCGGCGTCATCCGCATCGAGGGCGGTGCGCTGAGTGTCAATGTCGCTGACGATGCTACTGGGCTGAAAGCGGATAGTTGCATCACCATGACGGAGGGTGTGGTGACGCTTGCTGTGACGGGCAACGACAGCGAAGGACTGCGTGCACATTATACGACACAAATAGAAGGTGGGAAACTCAACATCTCCGTATCGGGTGATGGCTCAAAAGGTATCAAGGGAAAACGGCTGACGGCTTCTACAGAGACCGTGCGTGAAGGGGGAAATGTCTGCATCAGCGGGGGAGAGACCAATATTCAGGTAAATGGTGGCAACTACACCACCTCGGCTGATGATACTGACGATATAAGCAAGTGTATGGGCTTGAGCGTGGATGCTGATTTCATACAGACTGGTGGAGCATTGACCATCACCGCTTTAGGCAAGGAGGCATATACATATCATGTGAAAGGCGCTGAAACCATCTCGGGCGGATCATTTGAGATGGCAAGGACACCTTGGACGACGGACATAAGAAACTACGAGAAAGACATGACTGCATTCGTCGCTGTGACAAAAGACAATGTTGTCATTGATGATTACTCTTCACTCGCTATCGGCGCTTTTGTGGGAAACGAGTGTGTTGGTTTTGCCACATTCTCTAAGGATGTCAAAGGGTATGGCATTATGCGTATCCGCAGCAATGCTTCCAAAGATGGGGATGATGCCATCTCTTTCAAACTCTATGACTACAATAGTGGCACTGAATACGAACTTACACCATCGCAAGCAGTGGCTTTTGCCAGCAATGGTTGTGTGGGAAGTCCTGACAAACCGTTGTTGCTCGATTATGTGGCTGTAAATGCTGTCAATAGAGTCGTTCTTGAACCAACCGGTCACATCATCTACAATTTGGCTGGATGCAAGGTCGGTGATATCAGTTCTCCTGGTATCTACATTATCGACGGACAGAAAATCCATATCAAATCAAGTCGGACTTGTCGGACGATGTGAGTCTGGTGGTTGATGCTAATTAGCCATCCCGTACTATCAACATAAAAATCGGCTCCTATCGCATGATAGAAGCCGATTTTTATGTTGATGCGTTTAGCGGATTATTTCACGTTGAGCGTCATCTTCTTCAAGTCTTTGTCAAGAGAACTGGTGCCGTAGAGGATTTCAAATTGCCCCTCTTTCTGATGGACGGTATTTGTCTCGGTGTCGAAGAACTCGAACGACTTGGGCGTAAGCGTCAGCACGGCATTCACGGTCTGTCCGGCTTTCACCTCCACACGCTGGAAAGCACGGAGAGATTTCAATGGTCCCTCGGCATCAGAAAGGTCGCGGATATAAACCTGCACCACTTCTACACCGTCGCGCTTGCCTGTGTTGGTCACGGGGACGGTCAGGGTGTAGTCCTTCCCTTTCTTCTCCATTTTACCCTCGCCAAGGCTGAACTGGGTGTAACTTAGACCGTAGCCGAAGGCGAACAGCGGGTCGTTGAAGTAACGGTAGGTGCGTCCTTTCATCGAGTAGTCCTCGAAGTCGGGCAACTGGTCTGACGACTTGTAGAACGTCACTGGCAGTTTGCCTCCTGGGTTGTAGTCGCCGAAAAGTACGTCTGCTATCGCTGTGCCGCCCTCCTGGCCGGCATACCAAACTTGGAGGATGGCGTCGCACGACTCGCTTTCTGGCAACAGTGCAATGGCTGAACCGGAACAGTTGACGAAAACGACAGTCTTGCCTGCGGCCTTCAACGCCTTGAGGAAGTCGCGCTGTACCTTGGGCAGTTCGATATGTGTGCGGTCGCCACCCTTGAAACCGTCAATCTGCACGGGCATTTCCTCGCCCTCGAGCGCGGCGGAGATACCGCCCACGAAAATCACCTTGTCGATGCCGTCCAATTGGCGGATGATGGCTGAATAGTCGATAGGCTGTTCTTTGGCGACGTTGATTTTCATGTTCGACCCCCATGTCTTCACATACTGATATCTCACTTCTATCTGGTACGACTTACCTGCCTCGGCTTGGATGACGGTACGGGTTGGGGTAGTGCGCCAAGTGTGGTGGTGTACCTTGCGCTCGCCGTTGATGAGGACGGTGAAGTCACCGCATGACGTTACGTTCACCACGTATTCACCACTCTCCTTAGGGGTGAATACCGTCTCGTACTTTGCGGAGAAATCTTCGATGTTCACCCCGGGGGCGAAATTGTGCATACCGGCCGTTGTCACCGAAAGTGGGGTGGTGTAGTATTGTGTTGTCACTGGTTTGCCTTCCATCGTGACATTGTTCCAGAAGGTTCCCTTCACTCCTTTCTTGCCCTCCATGGCGCAGCAGTTGGCCATGAGGCAGTCGAGCACCTTGTCGTCGGTCAGGTCACAACCAGGCAGATAGGTCAACGACTTCTGCTTCTGACGGATGCCGTCGAGGATGGTGACGGTCTGGTTGGGGGTGCCGTTGTAGTTACCCCACATCAAGGGAGCGTCGTTGGCATTGGGACCTATCACGGCAATCTTGCCCTTGTTCTTCTGCAATGGCAGCACGTCGCCTTTGTTCTGAAGCAAGACAATGGACTGGCGGGCCATGTCGAGGGAAATCTGGCGATGCTCTTTGCACGACATCTTCGTGTACGGTATCTTTGACCACTCCACCAGTGATGGGTCGTCCATCTCGCCCAAGTCGAAACGGCCTTCCAAGAGGCGAACCACATGTTTGTCAACCTCAGCCTCACTGATGAGTCCTCGGCGCACAGCCTCGGGAATACTGCGGTAGGCATATCCGTAACCGCACTCCACATCGGTGCCGGCCAGTGTGGCTTTGGCTGAGGCATGAACTGCGTCGGAAGACGACTTGTGGGAATCATAGAAGTCGGACACTGCGCCACAGTCGCTCACTACCAAATACTGGAAACCCCATTCGTCGCGGAGTATCTGTTGCAAAAGGCGCGCGCTGCCGCAGCAGGGGTCGTCATCAAGACGTTGGTAGGCGCACATCACCTCACGCACTTTGGCATCCTCCACCAGCACCTTGAAGGCTGGCATGTAGGTCTCCCACATATCGCGGGGACTGACATCGGTGAGGTTGGCGGTATGGCGAGACCATTCGGGACCGCTGTGCACGGCGTAGTGCTTGGCACATGCCCACAACTTGCGGTATTTAGCGTCCTCTGGACCTTGCAGACCACGCACCACCTGGGTTCCCATCACAGAAGTGAGATAGGGGTCTTCACCGTAGGTCTCCTGACCGCGTCCCCAGCGTGGGTCACGGAAGATGTTCACGTTGGGGGTCCACACCGACAGACTATGGAACTTACTGTCTTCTTCGCCGCTCTCCACACGTCGGTTATACTGGGCACGGAACTCCGTGCTGGTGGCATCGAACACCTTGTAGAGCAAATCGGGGTTGAACGATGCTGCCATGCCCACAGGTTCTGGAAACACGGTCACGTTGCCCATATTGGCGGCACCGTGAAGGGCCTCGCTCCACCAGAAGAATTTCTTGATACCCATGCGTGGAATGGCAGGACTCTCGTCGAGCATCAGTTTGGCTTTCTCTTCCAAGGTCAAGCGTGAGCAGAGGTCTATGGCTCTCTCTTTCGCGCTCAGACTCGGATTTTGGTATGGCAGCTGTTGTGCTTCCAGACAGGCGTTGACACTCCATGCCAATGCCATCAGGATTAATAGTCTTTTCATGTTGTATAAAGTTTTTTTAGTTGATTGCCGCATGATTGGATGAATGTGATGTAGTTCGATGCAAAATTAGCAAATTAGCACATGATGGTTTACTTGAAAAGTTTCATCTTCTTTCCATTTCGTTACATTCTTCTATTCTG
>CACYEC010000174.1 GCA_902773225.1 uncultured Bacteroidales bacterium | reverse complement strand
CCGGGCACATGTGGCGCTGAACGACGGCACCACCTTCGGCGGAAACGACTATCGATGCTGTTTCCGCATCAATCTGGGCTGCCCCCGTGTTACCCTCCACGACGTCCTCGATCGCATTGCCGACAGCATGCGTGGATGACGCTCCCTCCCGAACCATACTAATTGCACACTGATACCTTGTGTTGCTCTTGTAACTGGAATTTAGGTTGTTTTTTTTAGGAACAACTCTTTCCGCTGTATGGTATAGTAAGTTTTTTGATTAAAGAATGTGTTAATTGTTGACAGAATTGCACTAAAAAAATTGTAAATGAATAAAAATTGCTATATTTGCATTACAAAACTGATGGTTAATATTTGTGTAGTTTATTGTTTATCAATTTAGTGTATTGATTAAATAGAGACATTTCGGGGCAAAATAAGGCTTCTGTAATGCGCTATGCAGTTGGCTAACAGTTATAGTTGAGTAAATAAAAAGTTAATAATAGAAAGGAAAAAAACAAATGAAAGTTAATCAAAAAAAGTACATGACTCCTACCGTCAAGGTAGTGGGTTTTATGGTTGAGAGCGGCTTTGCCGGTTCTCCTGACAGAATCACTCAGCCCGACACGGATGATGATGGTATGAGTGAGCAAATGAATGATGGTACAGACCTTGATTGGGGTTGGCGTATTAATGAATAAATCAGTGAAAAAAATGAAAAAGATATTTTTAGCTATTGTTGCAGTTAGCATAGCATTGTTTGTGGGCTGCAAAAAGGACACGAAAGTGGTTACTCTGGGTGTACAAATAGAGAAGGCCACTTCAGATTACAAACTTAACATTGATGCAGATCGTAATCCTGTCTTTCTGCAGAGTGGTGAACAGGTGAATGTCAATGGAACCAACTATGATGTTGTTTATAGTAACGGCAAATACTGGGTTGATGTTCAGGCTGAAGATGGTGAGACAGAATTCTATGGCGCGTACCCCACTACGCTTTTCAATACACTCAGCACAACGGGTTTCACGGGAACAACCAATCAGCCCGTACACCTTTCCCGTTGGCAACAGTACGAGCAAAACGGTGGTGTGCAGAATGTGAAGCTTCCTGCTGCCGCAGTTCTTACAGATGACAGCAAGAAACTGAAATTCTATAACCTCTGTTCGTTATTAGAAATCCAGTGGACAAACACTTCGGAGAATTATGACTATGATATTATTGGCATCGAGGTTACTGTTCCGGGTACGGCCTTGTATGGTGACGGTAAGGCAAATCTGATAGATGATGCCGATAATAATATTGTCAGAGGTCTTACTATGACAGGAACAGGTGAAAAGTACAACCGTGTCAATCTTGACATCACTGAGGATGACCGTGAGACAGTTGGTCATACAGAAAATCATAATGTCAGCCGTAAATACTATGTTATACTGCCCCCATTCACTAGCAAGAATGTGACGGTTAGAATACAGACTCTGCGTCACACCGAAGGTGAACAGACTATCGAGAACCAGAAAATCAGAACTATTACGGCTGCTACCACTTCTGCTGTCAATCTGCCTCGTAACTATATTGTCCCCTTGCATATTTCAAGCGAACCGATAGAGGATAACGGACTTACTGGATATTTCTCGGTAGATGGTGATGGTCATGGTAATGACACTTACAAAGTGGTGTTTTCCCGCGGCAATTTGCAACATGTGAATTCCAATAACCCTAGTACTGGCGACTGGAAATTTGCTGACCGTCAGTATGATTTCTTTGGCCAAATGAATGTTACTAGTGATGGTTATAGTCTCACCAATACAGTCGATCTATTTTGTTGGAGCGAAACTGAGGAACCAGATGCATTTGGAATGTATACTTATGATCCATGGACTGCTCAATGGCAAGGTGGCTCCCATACTACATTTATGGATTGGGGATATTATAAGGAAATTTCCGGAGACCCAGCTGGGACGTGGTTTACTCTTTCGGCTGACCAGTGGTACTATCTTTTCCACTCACGAGTTAATGGAAGGGGAGCCGAACTTCGTGGTAAGGCACACATTACAGGAGTTAAAGGCCATGCTGCACGATCTTACACAATGAATGGTACTACTGAGCCAAGAACATCTATAGATGGATTTATCTTACTTCCGGATGACTGGACGTCAGACGATATTCCAACTGGTTTGAGTTTTGATCCGGAACAGGTTAACAACTACACGGTATCCGAGTGGGCCCGTATGGAGGCTGCAGGTGCTATGTTCTTACCCGCAGCAGGTTGGGGCTCATCTTATCATAATGAAGATGATGATTCAGATGAGGGGAATGACATATACAACACATATTTAGATGGACAGTATTGGTCATCTACACGTCATCAGCCAAATCAAACATCTGCTTATGGAGATGCATATTATGTTGCTTACGAATATGCTACTGCACATTGGTATCTCCTGACTTCCAGCGGGGTGTACACTCATGATAATGAGGAAACCGCTGGAAATGCTGCCAATTATGACACTCAATGGTGGCGCATGCGTTCCGTCCGTTTGGTTAAATCGGCTCCGGGATACACTCGTCCCAGCAGCAGCAAATAATTAGTAAGACTGTTTGTTTTTCATAATCATGATTGCGGCGGGCGGCCTTCGGGCTGCCCGCTATTTT
>CACYEC010000173.1 GCA_902773225.1 uncultured Bacteroidales bacterium | reverse complement strand
TTCTCATCTGCGCCTTACCAACCTTGATGCCAGTTGATAACTCTCCTTTGGGAAGCAGACTGCGGTTGAAATTGCCGTCGCTCATGACTTCTTAGTTTTATAATTCTATTTATTTCGAATCATTAGTTTGGCAAAGCCATTCTGTCATCCTCATCACTTCATCGGATTGATGCCATTCAGTCATTGATGGTAGTATATAATAATGCCTTGCTTCCTAATTGGGTGCAAAAATACAAAAAAAACAGCAATTACACTAATAATTGATTCTGTTTCCTCTCACCTGAGAGGCACCGCTGACGGCATCCACCGTTGGCGTGGCTCTTTCCTTGCTCATGGGATGTTCCAGCGCCGAACCTGCATAGATGGCAGGTACGGCATCTGTGCTGGCTGTTTGTTCCAGTTCGTCCTTGCTGGCTTGCACAGGCTCCACCATCCATTCAGGCACATTATATGAGCGGAACAGTTCGTCATTGTAGGTAGGTCGTTTCTGAGGTAGCATGAAAGGTTTGTGCATCTTGCCGTCGTGGTCGAAATATGCGAAGTAGAGTCGTGTGTAGTTGCCATCGTGTCTTCGTGAGGCGAACAAAATCCACCTTCCGTTGGATGACCATGAGTGGTAAGAGGCTTGCTGGTCGTCGAGTACGGTGAAAGGTGCGTTGCCTTGTTTATTATCCTTTATGCTGTCGCAGGGGATGATGCCCAGTCTTGCCGAGTGGTGCCAGATGTGGAACTGTCCATAATCGCCGATAGTGAAGAGTAGATACTTTCCGTCGGGTGAGACACGTGGTAGGGAGGCACTCTTATGTATTGCTGTTGCATTGAGAATGGTTCGTTTGTCGCCGAACTTCATGGTTTGAGGGTTATAAGTCCGACTGTAGATGTTGTAGCGTAGAGAATCGTAGCAGTCATTGAGTTCGTTGTCGATATTATCGGTTTTTTGCTCGAAGTGAGCCGAGCAGAAGTAGAGTGTCTGTCCGTCGGGAGCCCATGCAGGGAATGTTTCGTACTCATTGGGGTCGCAGTCGATGTCATAGACTTTGTTGGTGTTCATGTCGAAGAGGATGAGGTCACTGCCGTAGTCGATGACTTCCACTTTCTGAGTGTCGCGCGTGTGGAACACTTGTCCGGTGGAGTTCACGGAGTAGGCGATAAGAGGTAGTGTGGGATGCCATGCAGGATAGACGCCTGCTGATAGTGTGCTGTCGGTCTTGAGGTTCATCTTGCGTCGGTTCTGGCCGTCGATGATGAGTGTGCCGCCTTGGTGCTGTCGGAGGTGCATTTGCATGCGTCCTGTGCGGTTGTAGTCCTGGTAAGCATGGCAGTTCACGCATTGTCCTGTGGCGGCATCGACGCTGAAATTGCGGTTGTCGTAGATGACCTTCTCCTCAAAGTCGCTCATTCGCCTTTGGCAGATGTATATGTCCTCGTAGTCCACGTAGGAGGGTTGTATGAGTCGGTAGGAGATATAGGGATCGACCTCTTCTTGTGCTAAGGGGTTTTTGAGTGTGGGGTACAGTGTCCATTTTCCGTTGTGCTTCACATAGACGTTGGTGTAGATAGTGTCGCCTTTTGCTCCCTGCAGTAGTGTGTGCCATTGGTCAATGTCGATGTCGGTTTCCTTCCCTTCAGTGATGATGCCTTTGGTGTCAGCCTTGGTGTAGATATGGGTGATATAGCCTTCCCCTTCGGTGTCGATGCGCAGGTTCATGGGGGCGATGTTTGGGGGTAAGGTCGCTCCGTTGTTGTCGGGGAAGACATTCACAGACTCTTGCGTCTGAATGGCTTCTTTGGGCAGTTCAGCAGTGCAGGATGCCGTAAGGGCGAGTATGGCTATGAGATATTGATATTGTCGCATGTTGTTTAGTTGGTTTTCAGTCCTGTGGTGAAGAAGAAGTAATACCAGTAGGTGTTTCCGTAGAGAGGTCTAAGCCGTGTGGCGTTATATTCGTCACCATATTGGCTGTTGGCGTTGGCCTCCGCGATGAGGTTGTTGAACTGCTCCTTGATGTTGTCTTCGATGTTCACTTGGCTCAAGTCGATGTTGCCTTGCAGGTTGGCAAAAAGTAGTGCGGCCTCTTGGTAGTGGCGGGGTATCTTGTTGCCGTTCTCGTGTTCCCAAACTGGAAGCATCTTAATGAATAGTGGCCAGAAGTCGTTGATGTCCTTGAGGATGAGTGCGCAGTCGAGCGAGAGAGTCACCATCTCCCGTGTTCCTCCCCTCATGGTGGCGTAGTTCTGCAGCAGGTATGCTTCCACGTGTCCCCCATCACCATCGAGAATGTTGTTGTATTCCAGCAGAGGTTGTATGGCCTTCACTTCGGCTTCGTAGTCATGTTCGTAATCGATATGATAGAAAGGGTGGGCGTTGAGTTGTCGGGCGTATTTTTCCGCAAGTGTTTTCTCTTCGTTCAGCAGCGAGGAGCGGAGCATATAACTCAGATATTGTGGTCTTAATCCGTATTCCACCATGTCTTCCATGCACCAACGGTAGGCATAGTTGGGCTTTCCCAGGAAGTAGTAGAGTTGTGGTCCGGCGATGAGTCGTAGGTATTGGTTGACGTTGGGAGTGGCATAGTCGGCATCGCCATCGGGATATGAAAATGTGCTTTCACCAGAGAGTCCGAGTTTGTAGAGTGCCAGTCGGGTATAGCAGACTTGTATGCGTGTGGGTGGTAGGTCTGGGCTTTGTTGTCGTGCGATGTCAAGCACTTGTTGCCAGTCGTTCTTGTCCACAGCCTGTTTCATCCTGAGGATGTTGCGGTAGTTCTGGTCCTTGAAGGTGCGATGATAGGTGTGCCAGGCCATCAATGTCATGCCGAGAAGGCTGACCACGAAGTAGATGACAGGGGTCTTGCTATTTGGAGTAGTTTTTTTAGATTTATTAGTCTGACTGGTTGCACTATTTTTACTGGTTTTCTTTGTTCGATTTGTCCACCAAGCACTTAATGGAGCCATTATGGCAGTAATGGTAATGGCGATGAAGAGCATGTTGAATTCTGTGCCAGAGTCCTTGGATGTGTAGAGTTCATAGCCTCGTGAGGTGAAGTTGCCAAGCAACCATAGCGACGGGATAAAGCAGAGAGGCAGCCATTGCCATTTCACTCTCAGTACGTACCTTATCAGCAGGGATAGCAACGTGAGGAGCAAGGTGAGAAGGGATGCTCCAAGGACAGGGTTGGTCATGCAGGCGCAGAGGGCTGTCGAACACCACGTTATTCCACCCATAAAGCCTTGCCCCCATGTCTGTGTGGTGAAGGTAGGCGAGAGATAGAACGGTGTCATACCCGCTACCTCCTCAAGGTATTCCTTTCGGAGTCCGAGAAGTACGAACAGGCAGAACGCGATGAAAGCGAGCGTAGGGAGCAGACGGTAGATGATGGTTGTTTTCTTCATGAGTGTAATATCAGAAAATTGGCGACAATTCTTAAAGAAGTCCCTTTACTCTATGATTTTGTCTTTCTTGATGATATAGGGGATGTTCTTGACGATGGCGAGGTCTTTTTTCTCTTGATGTGGAAGTTCCTTGTAAGGAGCGATATCGAGGTGGATAAAACGCTCTTTCTTGAGTTGTTGGAAGTGGCTTCTGTCCTTTCGTTTGTGGCTTGGTGTTGCTTGATAGCCCATGAGCAACATGGAGATCATCCAACGGCGGTGTTCCAATTCCGAGAGTCTTTCCAGCATTTCCTCACTCATGGCATCGATGCTTTCTCGTGTGGCCTCCAGTTCGAAACATCGTAGTTTCAGTCTTATGCTGTTGGCATTGGCAATGCTTGAGCGTTTGTGGGCATGTGATAGTTTGTTCCATGCTTCGTCCTCATTGGCTGATGGTTCCTTGCTGAATCCAGAGTCGTAGAGGAAGTTCACCCGCTTCGCCCATTCCGACTGGCGTGTGAGGAGGGCGTCGTTGGATGGTGTGGCTTCGCCGAAGCAGATGATGTTGCCATACATGCCTGTAGCCTTGGCTTTTTCGATGAGTTCGGTATGTTCTTTTTGATAGACAGCGATGACAGTGTCGGTCTCGTAAATTTCCTTGGGCAGATGGAGTGCTCCTGCGGTGTTGGTGGCGGCATTGTCGTAGCAGACGGCGATGACGAGTTTCTGCATGGGGTCGGCAGCCCATTCAAGCAGGTGTTGACGAACGAAAGGTGATGACAGGCGGCTGTCCATAAACTCCCATTCCACGTCGAGGAAGTCGCCGTACTGCTCTTGTGGTGTGTGGATTTCGGTCTCAGTGGGGCTGACAAAGCGATAATGCGAGAGGTCGAAGAGACTTTGGTTGTTGGCTACGAAGTCATCCATCTTCCGCCTCATCTCACCGTCGATGAACGTGATGACTGTTCGTCCTGCGGTCTCGAAGTTGGGATAGTGGCAAATCTGCGCCGCCACTTTGGCGAACGACCTGGTGGTATAGGAACCACCGACCACCACGACGTGGAGGTGCTGTGTGTCGTCGATGTGTAGAGCGGGCAGGATGTCAGAGTTGACAAGCAGTTGCTCCACGACGTATTCGCTGGTGTTCACCACCTCGGTGTGCAACCGTAGTCGTTCATCGGGTTTCTTCATATACATGAAGACGCTGATGGAGGTATGCTGTTCGAGAGTCATGTAGCAGGTGATGGGTGTGCCTTCTGTGCCGCAGATGTCAGTCAGCATATCGTTGCATCGTATGCTGATGGTGTCGTGCGCGGGTTCGTCGTCCTCGCCGATGATGTAGATGACCGATGCTTTCTCTGGGCATGCCCTTCTCAGTTGTTGTTCTGTCTCACGGTCACCGTGGTAATAGGTGATACGGTCGCTGAACTTGCTGTCGGAGATGAGTGTGGTCATCTTGTCGCGGAGTGACTCCACGTCTTGTGTGGTCATCACCACGATGTCCTTTCCGTCGTGTTTCTTCTCTTTGTGGAGCGCGATGAGGATGTCCTCGAGCATGTTGCTAGCCCCGAGGATGAGTACATGGTCGCTGAAACTATATCGTGCCTCCCCTTTACGGTAGGCGTTGGCCACGTTGTCGAAGACGTTAGTGAAGACCGAAATAAGCAGGGCTGAGAAGACGAACATGCCCACCATGGCGATAATCAGTCGTAGCCAGTCGTGCTCACCGGCACCAGAGAAGTTACCAGCGTCGAGGTAGAGTGCGATGATGTCCTGCCAGGAGAAGTTCCATCCAGGGAAGAACAATTTGACAACGCTCGTGAAGACGATAAAGGAGGCGACAGTGACAATGAGCAGCCACAGCAGTTGGCGTCCCTCACCCTCCGAGAGCATCTTATGGAATTTACGTTTCAGCATAAC
>CACYEC010000172.1 GCA_902773225.1 uncultured Bacteroidales bacterium | reverse complement strand
TCCGTCTTGCAAGAAGATACGGCAGAAGGCAGTGGCGATGACGCTTTTTCCGACATCGCTACCCGTCCCGGCGAACATGATGGGTGAAAGATGTTGCATATTTAGTTTTTAGTATTGTTAGTCATTTTGTAATAGTCCCTTTTAGGGACATGAGGAGATGGGCGACCCCTTCAGGGTCGATGGGTAATTCGTATTCGCTCATGATCCGTAGGTGCATTCCGCTTCGCTGCATGCACCCACGGTTACTAAGAGTGGTCCCTTTCAGGGACAAGGCTTCGCTGCATGCACCCACGGTTACTAAGAGTGGTCCCTTTCAAGGACATGAGGCGATGGGCGACCCCTCAGTCCCATTTAGGGACATGAGGTGTAAAGTTTGAGGCAAAGTTAGATAAAAATCGTGATAGATGATGAAATGATTTGAAAAAGTCTTATATTTGCACCATTAAACCACTCAATCGATAATGATAACCACTTATGAAAAATAATAACTACTTATGAAAGGAATAGTACTTGCAGGAGGAAGCGGCACGCGTCTTTATCCTATTACGAAAGGCATCAGCAAGCAGTTGATACCGATATATGACAAACCGATGGTGTATTATCCCATCTCCGTGTTGATGTTAGCAGGTATCAGAGAGATTTTGATTATCTCCACCCCATACGACTTGCCAGGTTTCAAGCGTCTGCTTGGGGATGGCAGCGACTATGGTGTTCATTTTGAGTATGCAGAGCAGCCATCTCCCGACGGGTTGGCCCAGGCATTCATCATTGGTGAGGAGTTTGTTGGCGACGACTGCGCCTGTTTGGTATTGGGTGACAACATCTTTCATGGCAGAGGTTTCACCGGCATGTTGAAAGAGGCTGTTCAGAATGCCGAAAAGGAGCAGAAGGCCACCGTTTTCGGTTATTGGGTGAACGACCCCGAGCGTTATGGTGTGGCAGAGTTCGATGCGGATGGCAACTGCCTGAGCATTGAGGAGAAGCCCAAGCATCCCAAGAGCAATTACGCAGTGGTAGGTTTGTATTTCTATCCCAATAAGGTGGTTGAGGTTGCCAAGCACATCAAGCCTTCCGCTCGTGGTGAATTGGAAATCACGAGTGTGAACCAGCAGTTTTTGGATGACCATGAGTTGAAGGTACAGTTGTTAGGTCGTGGTTTCGCTTGGTTGGACACAGGCACCCATGACAGTTTGAGCGAAGCCTCCACGTTCATTGAGGTGTTGGAGAAACGAACGGGTCTGAAGATTGGTTGCTTGGAGGGTATTGCTTTCAGGAATGGTTGGATTACTGCAGAAAGATTGAAAGAGATAGCCCAGCCGATGATTAAGAACGAGTATGGCCAGTACCTGCATCGTCTGGCTACCGAGGGCATCAGAAAATAAGCTGGAAAAATGTTTCATAACAAATGTTAAATTGGGGAATAATTATGCAGAATGGGCGATATAATGCATATTAACGTGAGAATTGAGGGTGATTCGTGTATTTTTATGCGATGTTACATACAAAAATGTTTCATGGGCGTGACAAAATGAAACATTTTGAAACACGGTATTGAGGCAAGTTTCTGATATGGACAATTGTCAAATGACTGAGCGATGGGCGACCCCTTCAGGGTCGATGGGTAATTCGTATTTGCAACTAACACAATAAGACAACTAACACAATAAGATAATTAAAACAATAAGACAATGAAAAAGACAGTATTATTTATGTTGACTCTGTGCATGGGTTTGACAGCCATGGCACAGTTGAAGTCGCGAGTGGTAGAGGATGGCGGCACAGGTCCTTACAAGGTCATTATGACAGAAGTGGAAGGACTTCCCGAGCATACGGTGTTCGTTCCACAGGACCTCAAGGCATTTGATGCCAAGCATCCCTTGCCCGTGTTGGTATGGGGTAATGGTGCATGCGCCAATTCCCCTTTCGAGCACATCAACTTCCTCAATGAGATTGCTTCACATGGTTACATCGTGTTGGCCACAGGTGAGATACCTATGACCGACGAGTGGTACAGAGGTCCGATGTCGAAGTCGGAACAGCAGATAGAGAGCATAGACTGGGCTTACAAACAGAATTCCGACAAGAAATCGCCTTATTATCAGAAGATAGACGTGAAGAATCTGTGTGTGGCTGGTATGTCATGTGGTGGTCTGCAGACCCTTTTCAACTGTGCAGACCCACGCATCAAGACATTGATGATTTGCAACAGCGGTTTGTTCAACCAGCAGAACGCCAATCAGGCTGTAGGCGGTATGCCAATGCCTCCCAAGGAGAAGTTGAATGAGATACACACATCTATTCTCTATCTGCTTGGTGGCGAGACGGATATCGCATACGGTAACGGCATGGATGACTTCCATCGTATCGAGCATGTTCCTGCTTGTGCCATCAACTATCCTGTAGGCCATGGCGGCACCTATCGTGAGCCACACGGTGGCGAGTTCACCATTGCCGCGCTTGCTTGGCTCAACTGGCAGTTGAAGGGCGACAAAGAGTCAGCAAAGATGTTTGTCGGTTCGGACTGTGGTCTGTCGAAGCGCGAGAAGTGGACAATAGAGAAGAACGGTAAATTTGAGGAGCTGCGATAGCGGGCTATTGGAAGGATCTTAGGGTCTTTAAGGTCATTAAGGTCATTAAGGTCATTAAGGTCTTTAGAGACCTTAGGGTCTTTGGGAGTTTATGGGGTGAGGATGTGGCAGATGGCGAGTAGTGCCAGGTAGAATGCCAGTTCGTTGAGTATGAAGGTGGCTCCGCAGCAGTCGCCGGTGTATCCTCCGATTCGTTTCCTCATCCATGCGAACAGGAAAGCCGACATGCAGACAGGCATGATGCCTGCAAGAATGAAAACAAAATTGGGTAGCAGCAATAGTGGTGCCATTCCCAATACCAGACAGGCTAAGAACTCGGTGAAACTCATTCTGGAGTAGATTACCTTGTTCTTTGCCTGTTTTTCGTCGCGTGCGTAAGGCAGCAAGTTGATGATGTTTGCTGAGACAAACTTGCAGAAAGGGTCTGCGCAGAACGCCAGAGGCAACAATTGGGTAGGCAAGAGCGTTAGGGACATGAATGCCATCAAGAAGTAGATGATGAGTCCGATGACTCCGTAACTGCCTATATGAGAGTCTTTCATGATTTCCAGTGTCCGTTCGCGTGATGTGAAGCATCCGAAAGCGTCGCAGAAGTCAGCATACCCGTCCTCGTGAAGAGCTCCTGTAAGCAAAAGTCGGCAGACTAATGCCAGCAATATGCATATAGGTGTGGGAAACACAAACGACGCGCCCCAATAGACCAACATCATGAGTCCGGCGGTAATCCATCCAGCCAGCGGCCAGAGCGGCACCACGTGCTTGAAGTGCGTTTTATCGACTTCGATGTACTTCCAGAGTGGAAGTTTTGTGAAGAACATGATGGTGGCGGCGAGACGGTGGAAGATGAGCATGGGATTTTTCTTTTTGAGGGTTGGAGTATTCGGAGTATCCAGGGTTTTTAGAAATACTTGGTGATGTTGGCATGTTGGAAATTGTCCATTTCGTTTACCATGTTGACGGCAGAGACGAGAAGTGGAAATGCACAGAGTGCACCAGTTCCCTCTCCGAGTCGGAGACCGAGTGAAAGTAATGAGTCAGCACCCATGCCATCGAGCATCATTCGATGGCCAGACTCATCTCCGCAATGGGTGAAGATGGCATAGTCCTTTACGTTGTTGTTCAGACAGATGGAAGCTAACGCAGCAGCCGTCATGATGAAACCATCGACGAGAAAAAGCATCCCTTTCTCAGCAGCCCTTAGCATACCTCCAGTTGCAGCCAGAATCTCGAAGCCTCCGAACCATTGAAGGATGAGTTCTGTTTCTTTTGATGTGTAAGGATTTATTACCTTGTTATTTCTTTGTTCTTCGGACAGATGCTTTGGATGAATACCCGTAGTTTGGAAGAAGTTGTCCACAGCCGCCTTGAGGATGTTGTACTTGTGTTGTTGTCCTTTGGAGTTGAGGCCGGCACCAGCCCCAATGCATCGTTCGAGTGGAATGTCTTCAAAGAGACTCATCCAGATGGATGAAGGTGATGTGTTTGCGATGCCCATCTCGCCGAAACAGATGATGTTGCACCCCTCCTCAAAGCAGCGGTCCACCATTTCCGCCCCCGTGTTGATGGCTTGCTGCATCTGTTCGGCAGTCATCGCGGGTCCATGGAGGAAGTTTTGTGTACCATAGGCGATTTTCCGGTTGATGATAGGTAATGCAGGGTCGAAGTCGTGGTCCACACCCATATCGACGATGAAGAGTTTGAATCCATGCTGTCGGCAGAACATGTTCACGCCTCCTCCTCCGCGGCAGAAATTCTCCATTTGTTGCCAAGTCACTTCCCGGGGTGATACGCTGACACCTTCGCGCTCGATGCCGTGGTCGGCACCGAGTAAGATATGACACGGGTGGTGCAGCTGAGGGGTGAGCGAGTGTTGCACCAGTCCTATTTGCAGTGCGAGAGACTCCAGACGCCCCAAAGCGCCTTTGGGTTTGTTAAGGTTGTCGATTTTGTCTTGTAGTTGAGGGACAAAAGTGCGGTCGACGGGTGGAATATTGAATTCAATCATTGGGTTATTCATTATC
>CACYEC010000171.1 GCA_902773225.1 uncultured Bacteroidales bacterium | reverse complement strand
TGGCTCACGATAGGGTTCTTGAAGAAACTGCCGGCATTACCATGAACCTTGGGGTCAGGCAACTTACTCTGTCGTATGCCTATAATGGTGTCTCTTACCACAGATGGAGTGATTTCTTCTTTATTGGCCAGCTCTTGCCTGATGTTTCCATAGTCAAGGTGTGGCGTGAACACTTTATTCAGGCGGTAAGTGACATAAGTGATGGCATACTTGTCTTTCAACTCCTGCTTGAAGATGCTCTGACGATAGCCGTAACGGCATTCCCCAGCATTGAACACGCGTTTGTCGCCTGTGGTTAGTTCGATAGTCTCAACCTTGACGATGACATCCTTCACCTCCACTCCATAAGCGCCGATATTCTGCACTGCAGAAGCACCTACCTCACCAGGTATGAGAGAAAGGTTTTCCAGTCCTGAAAACCCATTGTCCACACTATAAGCCACCACATCGTCCCATATCTCTGATGCGCCCACTCGTATGAAACGGTAGTCTGAATCATCGTCGTCCACCACTTCAATGCCTTTGATGGCAGAATGGAGTATGACACCAAGAAAGTCAGAGGTGAACAGCAGGTTGCTTCCACCACCAATATGTAGATAATGGTTGTTTCTTATCAAGGGGAGAACTTGAAGCAGTTCTTCCTCGGAAGCATATTCAATGAACCTGTCAGCATAGACATCTATGCCAAAGGTATTATAAGGCAATAATGAGCAGTTAAGGGTATCTTTCATCGTTTATTATTTCTTAGTTCTCAATCTCGACCAGTTGCCATTCGCCGTATTTCTTAAAGGTGTATTTCACGAAAAGTCCGTTGCTCACGCCCTGTACCAGCAAGTGCTTAACATTCTCGCTGAAATAGGCTTGACCATATTCTATATTAACTAACACATCCTTAGGCAGAGGCATCTCTTTGGCCAGTTCGAACCAATCATCAGGTGTAAGTTCCTCTGTTCCGCCTTCGTCCATTTCATCATCACCCATATCTCCTATTTCTTCATTGACAGGCATATTGAAGAGCAAGGGTTCAGCGATGTTCTCGCGCTGGAAAACGGAATCAGTACTAAAACGGCAGTAAAAATCGAGGAAACTACCGTTAGGCGTCTCATCCATCGACAGTTTCTCCATTCCTGTAAGCATCCATTGTCCATCTACCCTCATGAACTTATACTTGTCGATGGTTCTCTCGTTGAGATGAATCCATTCCACATTGACGGAATTGACCGATGTGTCTTTCTTAAGTTCCAGTTCGTCGTCGCGTTCGTAAATAGTGGTATAGAAGTCCTGCGAGGCAAAGATATCGTCATCCTTCCATTCAGCGCTGGTAATCTGCGAAGTTTCTCCCTCTTGTTCTACCTTTAAGGGAAAAGCCACTCTTGAGGTCTGGAATTTATTGTTGGAGACGAAATTGAAAAAGAAGTCGTCGAACAATTCGTCTGCAGCTTTGGGCAAAGGAGTTTCCTCGAAGAGTTGCAGTTCATCCTCTTCCTCCACCTTCTCCACCGAATCATTCTTTTCCTCATTGCCATTGTCCATGTTCGCGACCTTAATGCCGTTTGACAAGTCGCAAGCTACAAGCAGCAAAGCACTGGAAATCAGCGGAAAACCAAAACGAACAACCTTTTTCATCTGTTCACACTAAACAATTCTATATAAAAATGCCAAATAAGACTGCAAAGTTACGAAAAATCGCGGGTAGAACAAAAGATTTTAGAGAAGAAAAACAACAATTGAAGTTCCCAAAAATGTCACTTGCTAAAGATAAAGTCCCCAAAAGCAGCAAGTCCCCTCCCTCAGAATATAAGCGGGAGA
This sequence comes from uncultured Bacteroidales bacterium, assembly GCA_902773225.1. GTDB lineage: Bacteria > Bacteroidota > Bacteroidia > Bacteroidales > Bacteroidaceae > RUG11857. Next base: position 8,994 of record CACYEC010000171.1, on the reverse strand, counting down.
GGACGCACTACATGATGCAACTCATAGAAGAACTGAACATCAATTATGCAGGTCAAGGATGAGAGACTGGCGCGGAGCAAGTGAGAGAGTTCCGTTGAGGAGGAATTCACTGCCTGTTGCCACATCCTTGCCATGCGTGAAACCTTCAGTCACTTCTGTATAACGCGACAAATCGGCTTGGGCTGTTTGAGTGTTGCCGTTGAGGATGACCAGCACAGTCTTGCCACCATAAGAACGTGCATAGACATACACCCCTTTTCTTGGGATGAACTGCACCATCTTGCCCTGAGTGATGGCTTTGTTACCTTTGCGCCAATGGAGGACGGTTCGGATGTAATTGAACATATCGTTCTCCTCTGCTGTACGTCCTTCAGCAGTGAACTTGTTGTGGATGTCACCAGCCCATCCGCCACTGAAATCACAACGCACATAACCATCCGACACTTTCTTCACTCCGTTCATCAGCACCTCAGTTCCGTAATAGAGTTGTGGGATACGTGGAGCTGTGAGAAGAATGGCATAAGCCTGTTTCAGCATCGGTACATCCTTGCCCTCACCCAAGAAACGATCGGTATCGTGATTCTCGATGAATGCCATAACATGGAAGGGATCCTCGTAGAGATAGTCATATACAAAGTTGTTGTAGATCTGTTCCAGGCCACTGTACTGGTCAGAAGTGTTTTGGTTGCTGGCCTTTGTAATCTTGTCGTAGAACGAAAAGTCCATGACAGTCTTGAGGTGTGAGTTGCGCTTGGTAAGTCTTGAGTTCATTTGCCATGAAGCGGTAAATGGAGTGTCGATGTTCCAGGTCTCACCGACCACATTAAAGTCCGGATATTCCTCGTTAATTTCCTTCATCCACTGCGCCATGGTGTCGAAATCGGCATAGGGATAAGTGTCCATACGTATGCCATCAATGCCAACCGTCTCAATCCACCATTTACTATTCTGGATAAGATAACGCATCACATGCGGGTTCTTTTGGTTGAGGTCGGGCATGGTGGGAACAAACCATCCCTCTACCGTCTCCTTCAAGTCAATCTTGGAAGCGTATGGGTCCATGACAGGGGTGAGTCGATAGGAAGTCTGAAGGTAGTTGTTCTTGTAGTCGGAGGCATTGAACCAGTCTTTTGAAGGCATATCGAGCAACCACGGATGATAAGAACCACAATGGTTGAAAATCATGTCCATCACCACTTTGAGTCCTCTGCTGTGGCAATCATCGATGAGTTGACGATACTCATCATTAGTGCCGAAACGGGGGTCAACCCGATAATAGTTGGTGGTGGCATAGCCGTGGTAACTGCTGTATTTTCCTTGGTCGGCAGGCATGTCGTTCTCCAGCACAGGTGTGAACCAAAGGGCAGTCACCCCAAGGTCGGTGAAGTAATCGAGGTGGTCGCTGATACCTTTGAGATCACCCCCATGACGCATGGAATGTGCGGTACGGTCGCATACTTGGTCGCGCATACCTTTCACCACATCAATCTGGGGGTTGCCATCAGCGAAACGGTCGGGCATGAGCATATACAGCACATCCTCAGAAGTGAAGCCGTGACGGTCTGCAGGATTTACCCTGCGTTCGAGCAATTGATAATCCACTGTTTTCTTTTTCTTACCGTCAGAGAACGTCAGTTGCATGGTTCCAGCTTTAGCGGAAGGCGAGACATCAAGATAGACGAGCAAGTAGTTGTTGCTTTCCAACCGCACCACTTCCTCCACTGTCACACCGGGGTAGTTCACCTCCGCCTTGGCATTGGCTATTCCCTGTCCATAAACCATCAACTGAAGGTGTGTGTTCTTCATGCCCACGAACCAGTTGGTAGGTTCAATCCTATCGACTTGTACCTTAGCTGCAGATAGGCCAAGGAGATTTATTAAGAATGAGAACATAAATAATAATTTCTTCATAATCTATAGTTTATAGCGTTTTATTAAAGTGTTTATTTAATTAGTTTTTTTCGTTATAACGTTATATCGAAATAACAATATAACGAGATTTTCTGAATAACGAGAATAACGAAATAGCGAAATGGAGAAATCATCGACATCCTTACTTACTCCTACTCCACTGGTACGATGCTGATGGCAAAACCACCTCCTGGTGCTGAAGTAAGTTTGAGTACAGACTTAGCCGTCACGGTTTTCTTTGTGATGGTGTAGGCTTTAGGATTTTTCTCGTAATGAGCGTCCTTGTCATCAGCATAGATGGTAGCGGTGTATTTTCGTCCCTTGTCGAGGAAGTCGAGTTTGAGTGTTGACTGATGTCCGTTCTCATCACTTGTGCATCCGATGAACCATCGGTCGCCACCCTTTTCCTTACGTGCGATGGTGATGTAGTCGCCCGGCTCAGCCTCGAGGTAGAGGCTCTTCTGCCAATCCACCGCTACGTCCTTGATGAACTGGAAAGCATCGGCATAATGCTCATAACTGTTTGGAACATCGGCTGCCATCTGCAACGGGCTGTACATCGTGACGTAGAGAGCGAGCTGACGGGCCAGTGTACTGTTGACGAATCGCGCTCCAGGAACACGGGTGTAAATCTGTGTTTCCAGTATTCCCGGAGTGTAGTCCATAGGTCCGCCTTGCAGACGTGTGAAAGGCAGAATGGTTGTATGGTCGGGATTGTTGCCGCTGAACGCCTCGTATTCAGTACCTTTGGCGCTTTCATTGCCGATGAGGTTCGGGTATGTGCGACAAAGACCTGTGGGACGCACGGCCTCATGTGCATTGACCATGATATGGTGCTCTGCGGCTTTCTTCACACAGTAGAGGTAATGATCCACCATCCACTGTCCGTAATGGTATTCTCCACGTGGGATGATGTTGCCCACATAACCGCTCTTCACAGCATTGTAGCCATGTTGGTCCATGAATTGGTAAGCCTTGTCAATATGCCGTTCGTAGTTGCGCACAGACGACGATGTCTCGTGGTGCATCATCAGGCGAACGCCTTTACTATGTGCATAGTCATTGAGCGCTTGCACGTCGAAATCCGGATAAGGGGTGACGAAGTCGAACACCTTATCCTTGGAGTTGTTGGCCCAGTCTTCCCAACCAATATTCCATCCCTCTACCAATACTTGGTCGAATCCATTTGCCGCTGCAAAATCGATATATCGTCGCACGGTGTCGTTATTGGCTCGGTGCGAACCGTTGGGCGTTGCGTGTATGTAGTCGGTCAGGTCGAGTTTCACCGAGGGGTAGTCATTTGTGTAGTGCCATGAGCCAGCACCTGTAATCATATCCCACCACACTCCGATGTACTTGACAGGCTTGATCCAACTGGTATCTTTCAGTTTGCAAGGTTCATTGAGATTGAGTATGAGACGGCTTGCCAAAGTCTTTCTTGCGTCGTCAGTAACCATCACCGTTCGCCAAGGCGAGATGCAGGGTGTTTGCAAATGTCCTTTGTTGCCTTGTGCGTCGGGAGTAAGCCACGACTCAAAGGTGTTTGTTTCTTGGATGTAGTTGAGGTGCATACAGGAGTAATCCACCAATGCCGCCTCGTGAATGTTGACATAGAGTCCATCGGGTGTCTTCATCTGCAGGGCAGTCTGCACTCCTCCATCGGAGAATGTGGTGGAACTGGAGTTACCAGCATGCGCTTTGACCACACCAGGCATGAGCGTACGAATCTGACTCAGCTTTGATTCTGTATAACTGTACTCCTGTGTGTCGTAGTCACCGGGAATCCACCATGCAGTGTTATCAGTAGGCATGGCGAACTGCGTCTTTTCCTCCTTTACAACGAAATAGACCAGTTTTTTCTGCTGAGGGAACTCGTAGCGGAACCCCAGTCCGTCGTTGTAAAGACGGAAACGCAACACCATGACGCGGTCGGTGGAGGTTTGACGAAGTGTTACCGCCATCTCGTTATAATGGTTACGGATGTCAGTTTCCTCACCCCATACGGGTTGCCAAGTTTCATCGAAGGAAGAACGGACACATTCAGTCTGTGTGAACCCCGTCATGAGGTCTTGAGCTCCAACGAGTTGGAGTCCGAGAGTGGATGTCGCTACCACCGGCCTGTCATTGTAGGTCAATTGATATTCGGGTTGTCCATTTGTATTGAGGTTGAAAGACAATTTAAGGCTGCCATCAGGCGAGTTCAAGTCTTCTGCATGGCCAATCATGGGCAGAAGAGCAAGGAGGAATATGATATATTTCTTCATGAGGATGATGGGAAAAGATGATTTTTGATAGAATTAATGGAGGTTATAGGCATTAAAGGAAAGTAACGCCCCTACCCTCCGAGGGTCAGGGGCTATTACGCTAAGAAATCTATGGGCGCGAGAACATCACCAAGGCACTTTGTGGCTCTACATTGACCCGATTGCCTTTAAACATGGAAAGTCCGTGTGCGGAAGCCTTGCCATCTTTGACCAGCACCTGATATTCCCCTTTTGGCACCACAACATTCTTTGGTTTGTTGTTGGCGTTGAGAACGACCACCATACATTCACCGTTGTTGTCCTCAATGGTGTATGCGATGAGATTGCTCATCTTTGTGGGTAAGAAGTGCATCCGCTCATTGATGGTCTGTGCATCTACAAGATGGAAGGCGAGATGTTGTTGGCGTATTTTGACGAGTTGGCACACATAATCAAAGAGGTCCTTGTGGGCAGTCTTGCATCCCCAAGGAATACAGTTGATGCTGTCTGGGCTGTTGTAGGAGTTGTGGACACCTTTCTTGTCGCGCAGAATTTCATCGCCTGCGAAGATAAAGGGTATGCCCTGCCCCATGAACACAGCAGTCTCTGCGAGTTTGGCGAGTCTTTCGAGTTCCTGCACCGATGCTCCGGGTTTTGTGGCCTTGAGACGGTCAGCGAGGCACATATCGTCATGACAACTCACATAACTAATCATCTGTGTGGCTTTGGCCGCCCATGGTTTCTTGCTGTAGTTTACTTGGTCGAGGTTGACATCGGGATGTGGAACAGCACCGACGAGTCCGAACTTGATGCTCTCCTCATGTCCAGGTATGCCCACAACGAAAGCTCCGTTGGCATCGTTGTCCCAAGGTCCGCGCAGTCCGTCTCGCAACTCGTCGCCAAAAGCGGCGATGCTGTTGATTTGCGCCACATTGGCTTTCATGGCCAATAGTTTCTCAGGCATTTGGGGACTTCCAGCGGCCCATCCCTCTCCATAAATCAGCACCCCAGGCTTCACAGCATCGACAGCTCGACGAATCGCATTCATCGTCTCGATGTCGTGTATGCCCATAAGGTCGAAACGGAAGCCGTCAATATGGTATTCTTTCAACCAATACAACACAGACTCAATCATGAACTTGCGCATCATGGGACGTTCGCTAGCAGTCTCGTTGCCACATCCTGACCCATTGGCGAAAGACCCGTCGGCATTATGGCGATAGAAATAGTCAGGCACAGTAAGTTGGAAATTGCTACCACCTACATCAAAGGTGTGATTATAGACCACATCGAGCACCACCTTAAAGCCTGATTGGTGGAGATGTCGAACCATCTGCTTGAACTCTCGGATACGGCATGCGGGGTCAGAAGCGTTGGTGGAGTATGACCCCTCAGGCACATTATAATTGAGCGGGTCGTACCCCCAGTTGTACTGGCCTTGCTTGTTGCTTTCATCCACCGAAGCATAATCGAAAGACGGCAACAGATGGATATGTGTCACACCTAATTCGCGCAGATGAGCCAGGCCGGTGCTGAGTCCTTCCTTGTTGTGTGTGGTTTCCTCGGTCAGCGCCAGGTACTTGCCTTTATATTTGTTGCCAGCACTCTCATCTGCCGAGAAATCACGAAAGTGCATCTCATAGATGACGTTGTAAGAGAAAGGCAGGGGTTTGTTGTCCAATTCATCGGTGTTCCAGCCTTCGGGGTCAGTGCTTTGCATATCCAGACAATAAGCCCGTCGTCCATTGAGTCCCACAGCCTTGGCGAAGATACCGGGCGTTTCTTCATTCCATTTTCCTTGGTAACAGGTTTGGAATGTATAACCAGCATTGGTGAGTCTGCGGTTGGCAGTGAAGGTCCACATCCCGCACTCGCCTTTTTCCATTAATTCGGATGCTATCCACTCCCCTTGCTGACCGTCCTTGTATTCGCCATAGAGGTTCACTTTCACGGAGTCGGCTGTAGGTGCCCAGAGTTGGAAAGTGGTGTAGTCATCTCCAAGTACATATTCATTGATAGGAGCCACTGGCACAGGATAGTTGTCGAGTGCCAGTGGGTTCTGTGATTGCAATGGAATCATCAAACTTGATAAACTAACAAGTGTAGAAAACAACCTTTTTTCCATCAGTTCAGGTGGATTTAGAACAACCGCAGCAGGTGTCTTTATCTGCCAGAGTTGTTGATGAGGTTCTTGATTTTGTTGTTCAGTTCTTTTTCAGCAAGCAATTGCTCTACAGTGAGATGCATGCGGTAACGCCAATAGTGGCGTGGATTTGCGGGTACGTTGATTCGCTCTGCATTGACGTCAGGAAGCCGCAGTTTCTCGTCGATGGCCATCCAGTCCTGCCATGAGAGCAGGCAAAGCATAGATGGTGAGAACAGATGTCGGCTGACCACTTCCTCGCAGAGCCATGCAGGCATCACCTCGGGTGCTTTTCCGTCCTTCTTCAGTGCAGAGTTGTAGAAGAACTGCGACCTGAGTGGGTCTTCCTCCCACCATCCACGCATGGTAGGCATGTCGTGTGTGGAAATGGTGGCCACAGAGCGATAGGGATTTTCTTCGAGTCGTCCGAAGTCGTGTGCTGGGTTCTTTGGCATCGTCTGAATCTCAAGCGACAGCATACGCAGTTGGTTCATCACCCAAGGCACACAGTCAGGCACCATACCGAGGTCTTCAGCACAAACGAGCATACGAGTGGCCTGTGTGAGTTTAGGCAATTTCTTCATGGCCTCTTCGTACCAGAACTGGTTGTGGCGATGATAGAAATAGTCGTCATAAAGACGGTCGAAAGCCTGTTGTTGCTCGACGGGCAGGTCTCTGTAGCAGAAGTCGTACTGTGCTGAGATTCGTGGATGGTACATGGAAGCGACTTTTCTATCGGGAACGAAGAGCACATCGCTGACCAGTGCGTAGAGTCCGTCGCGCATGTTGAGGGCATCTTGTTCAGTCTTTCCCTTGAATGCGACTTCGATTTTGCGCTGTGTGTCGAACTCTGGTTTGAGGTCGTAACGTCCGTCATCTCGTTTGTCGAGATAGAACACCTTCACATAGTCGGTCTGACCACCGAAAATCTTGTTTACCGTATAATCAGTGATGTACGGGCGTGTCATCAGTTCCTTGTCGAAGTGGAAGCCATATTTCTCCATCTCGTTCACACTCATAGGTAGAGCAGGTGAGAACTGCCCGAGCAGTCCGTGGACGGAATTCATAGGTATCTCCCAGATACGGAAGAAGCCTAACACATGGTCGATGCGATAAGCGTCGAAATACTCCGCCATTTTCTTGAAACGACGCACCCACCAGTGGTAGCCGTCCCCAGCCATGACTTCCCAGTTGTAGGTGGGGAATCCCCAGTTCTGTCCATTCACCGAGAAAGCGTCGGGTGGTGCTCCGGCCTGTCCGTTGAGGTTAAAATAGAAAGGCTCCACCCAAGCTTCGACACTGTCGCGACTGATGCCGATAGGAATGTCACCCTTGATGAGCACTCCATGTTTGTGTGCATAGTCTCGCACGGCTGAGAGTTGCAAGTGTAGTTGGTACTGGATATAATAATACAAAGCAATGTCGTGGTACGCTTCGTTTTTCTCGTTGCAAAGGGCGTCGATTTCCTTTTTGTCGTATCGGCTGAAGCTATGCCATTCAGAGATGACAGGAGTTCCGAACTGATCACGAAGGTAAGAGTAAGCGGCGTATGGTACGAGCCAATCCTCATTGTCTTTGAAGAAAGCCTTGAATCCCTTGCTCTGTAGCACCTTCTTTCCGTTCTGCTCATAAATGAGTTTGATGTAACTTCGCTTGCACTCGTTGACTGCCTCGTAGTCGATTTGTGGCAGCGCGTTGAGTTCCTGCTGGCGAATCTTGAACTTCTCCATCATGAGTTTGTCATCGAGTTCACCGAGTTGGCTGAGGTCGCAGTACTGAGGATGGAAGGCATAGATGCTGATAGAGTTATATGGATATGAGTCCATCCAAGTATGTGTGATGGTGGTGTCGTTGATAGGCAGTATTTGAACAGCCTTCATACCGACTTTTGCCACCCACTCTATCATCTTCTTGAGGTCACCGAAATCGCCTACGCCATAACTCTTGTTTGTGCGGATAGAGAAAACAGGAATCACGAGTCCCGCGCACTTCCAGTTGTCGATTTTGAAAACCGGTGATTTGTCAGTCTTCACTTGTACATGGTGAATAGGAAGGTCGATGCGGTGGATTCTTCTGTTTTGTCCTTCCTCCCATTGGATGATGTTGTTGTCTTTATCGACAATCACATATTTGTATTCCAGCGCATGGATTAGTTTTGCCACATCGATGTTGACAGCCCATTCCTGCAGTGCAACGACATTCATTCTAACGGGTTTTTCCCAGTTGCCAAGTTGTGGGACATTGCCCGCGATAGCGAGATATTGGTCGGAATTGAGGTGTGGTTCCATCACGCGCAGTTGCAGTGTACGGTTGTAATACGTCATGTCGGGATTGACATCGTGGTGAGCCACGCAATCAGTGTAAGCCGACGAGTAAAGTGGCAGTTCATCAGGTATGGGTCTCCAGGAATCGTTCGCTTCATAATAGTTGCAAGTCTGGTCCACAAAAATCACATGAGGAGCCAGTTCCCACTCAGTCCAATATAGTTTGTCATCGGTATAAAGTGCGTATTTGTATTCGAAGCACTTGACACTCTTGGCGGTGAAAGTGATTTCACCGTCCCATGTGACACCGTCGTAGGTTTCCAACGGACATACTTTATCTTTTCGGGTTCCGTCAGTTCCCACCACAGTGATGTGCACCCTGAGGTCTTCTCCCCATTTGGTGCGGTACTCAACATTGAAATGGATTTTCATA
>CACYEC010000170.1 GCA_902773225.1 uncultured Bacteroidales bacterium | reverse complement strand
TGCCATGTCCATGAACAGTTCTATCTGGTATTCAGCAGGTTTGATATCACCTACATTCAGCACCCACATCCGCTGTATGCCTTCATCATACGCCTTGCCCATCTGCTGGAACAGCAAAGACGGAGAGAAAGTGCCGAGCCATAGGTAATCGTGTGGACGTCCCCAATACGACACATGATAATACACGCCATTTCCACCTTTGCGCTTCCTTTCCTTGTCAGTAGGGAAATGACGGATAAAGCCATAGTTGTCGTCGCACCACATCAAAGTGATGTCTTCAGGCACCTGTAATCCCATCTTATAGGCTTCAAGCACCTCCTTATAAGGTATGAAGACCTGTGGTATCTGTTTCACGTCCTTATTCACATACTCCTTGAGAATAGCGCGCTGGTCGCGGAGCACATCCACAAGCACATCTTTCTGTTCGGCAGCAGTCTTGGCACCTTCCATCGGACCATCGTGGATGCCACGTAACCCCAAAGTGTAGATAATCTCCTGATTGGCGACATCCTTCACCCTGTCGGTCCAGAACTGGAGAATGCCCTCCCTGTTCTTCAAGTAATTATAGTCACCATTTCCCCTCTTGTGCCATTCCCCGAAAGAATTGCTTGCCATCGGCTCGCAGTGAGATGTTCCCACATAAATGCCGAATTTCTCAGCCACCTCACGGTTACCTTTGGTCATGAAGAAAGGATAAGACACATCATGCATGGGCGGCCAGTAAAGATTGGCACGCAGACGCAACAGCAGTTCGAAGATACGCGCAGTGGTCTTAGGACCTATGACACCCTTCTCCGCCGGTTCGTTAGTCTGGTAACTCCAAGGCATCAGTCCCCAGTCCTCGTCATTGATGAAGATACCACGATACTCCACCTTGGGCGACTGGAAATCAGTGTAGCCTTCAGGCAGACTGAATGTTTCAAGATGTAGTGGCTTACAGTCAGCCCACCATTCCCATGGCGAGACACCGATTAAGCGGGTCAACTGCATGATGCCGTACGCAGTGCCGTGAGAGTCACTGCCCGCCACGACCAAATCACCGTCCTTGGTCACGACCAAAAGGAAAGCCTGTGTCTTACCTTTAAGGCATTTGAAATCGACCTCCACCCCCTTCAAGGCATTGCTATGGTTGACCGTACCAACGATAATCCGTGACTGTGCACTGGTGCTGAAAGCCTTGCCGAAAACAGCGTTCCAATCGTTTTTGAGCATTTCAAGTGCTGTATTCACCACCTGATGCTCCGAGGCGAAGTCAGTCAGAAGTTGACATTCCCCTTGGTTGACTCTGAAATCTTTGGAGTAAGAATTGAAGAAAAACGAAGTGAAAAGGATTAACAAAAGGAATTTTTTCATAGTGTGGTTCAATAGGTTAGTTGTTTTATCATTTCCTCCACATTGAATTCGCAGTGTGGAGGTCTGAGGGTTGGAGCAATCTCAGCGAGAGGTTCGAGCACAAACAATCGCTTTGACAGAAGAGGATGCGGGACAGTCAGTCGCGGAGTGTTGATGTAAGAATCACCATAAACCAAGATGTCGATGTCAATCACCCTGTCATGGTATTCACCATCCACAGACTTGTGTTCCCGTCCCATCGTGCGTTCTATCTCCTGAGTAGTGTTGAGCAATGCAAAAGGTTCAAGGCAGGTGTCAACCTCCACCACAGCATTGAGAAAAGCATTGTCAGACTCAAATCCCCATGGAGATGTCTTCACAAAAGCGGATTGGGCCTTAACTGGCCCAATCCGCCTCTGTATTTCATCTATGGCTCGTAAGAGATTGTCCTCTTTCGAACCAAGATTCGTACCGAGGCCAAGATAGACAATCATCAGTCAATCAATAGCATAGCATCGCCGTAAGTGCCGAAGAGGTAGTCACCTTGAAGTGCATGCTCATAGGCGCGCATCACAAGGTCGTATCCACCGTAAGCACATTGCATCATCAGCATGACGGAGAGAGGTTGTTGGAAATTGGAAAGCATGGCATCGGCAAGTGAGAACTCGTATGGGGGGAAGATGAACTTGTTGGTCCATCCCTCAAATTCCTTGAGATGTCCGTAAGTGCTGACAGCAGTTTCCACAGCCCTCATGGTAGTGGTTCCAACCACACACACCTTATGTCCACCATCCTTCGCGCGGTTGACGATATCGCACGCTTCTTTCGTGACAAACATCTGCTCACCATCCGTCTTATGCTTTGTCAAGTCTTCCACATCTATCCTGCGGAAATTGCCGAGACCGCAGTGAAGTGTGATGTAAGCCGACTCTATACCCTTGATTTCCATTCGCTTCATCAGTTGCTTGGAGAAATGTAGGCCAGCCGTGGGAGCAGTAACGGCACCCTCATTACGTGCGAAGATAGTTTGGAAACGCTCCATATCGTTGGCATCTGCCTTGCGTAAACTTCTCACATCGTCAGGAATAGGTGCCTCACCCAGGCTGTAAAGCGCCTGCTTGAACTCATCATGGGTACCATCGTAGAGGAAACGAAGAGTTCGTCCACGAGAAGTGGTGTTGTCGATTACTTCAGCCACCATCGACTCGTCCTCACCGAAATAGAGTTTGTTGCCAATACGAATCTTTCTGGCTGGGTCAACGAGCACATCCCAGTAGCGGAGCCCTTCCTTCAATTCGCGCAGCAAAAAGACCTCAATCTGAGCCTGCGTCTTCTCTTTAGTACCATAAAGGCGTGCAGGGAAAACCCTTGTGTCGTTGAAGATGAACACATCCTTGTCACCAAAATACTCCAGGATGTCGCGAACAGTGCGATCCTCAATATCGCCAGTGCTCTTATGTACAACCATCATCTTCGAGTCCTCCCGAGTGTCACGGAGGTAATCATCCATTTCATCCTCCTCCGGATTGAAATGACGTCCACGAGGATAGAGGGCAATCTTTTCAGGAGGATAATTAAAATCAAACTGCGACAATTTCATAACTACAATATTTTTTTACTTATTATTTCCTTTTTTATAGACGGCAACTTATCCACCATATTCTCAAACGCTTCCACCGTCGTACAATCCTCTATGCGTCTATCGCCTATGCGTGTACGCCGCAATGCGGTGAGATAGGCGCCACTGCCCAATGCCACACCGATATCGCGAGCCAAGGCCCGGATATAGGTGCCTTTACTGCACACCACCCGAATCACCAGCCGAAGGTAACCCTTCCCGGAATTCTCAGAGCACTCGGAATTCTCAGTACACTCAGAATTCTCAGAATCCTGCGCATGCCCAAAATCCAGCATTTCGATTTCATCGATGACGAGTGTCTTGGGCTTGAGTGTTACCTCCTCTCCTTTCCGCGCCAGTTTGTATGACCTCTCTCCATCTACCTTGAGAGCCGAATAGGCAGGTGGAATCTGCTCAATCGTTCCAACGAACTGTTTCAGAACCTCTTGTACACTCTCCGGCGTGATGTGTCCAGTAGGGAAAGTGGCATCTTCGGCTGTTTCCATGTCAAAGGAAGGAGTAGTGGCACCCAGTTTCAGAGTGGCCACATATTCCTTGGTCTCAGCCTGCAAGGTATCGATGGTCTTGGTAGCCTTACCAGTGCAGACAATCAGAACCCCCGTGGCGAGAGGGTCGAGTGTTCCGGCATGCCCCACCTTGATTTTCTTCACACCGAGATAGCGTCTGACAATGCCACGCACACGAGCCACGACATCGAACGAAGTCCATCCGTATGGCTTGTCGAAAGAAATGACCTCCCCTGCCTCAAAATCCATCATATCAATCTACCATTGCCAGTGACTGCCCACAGAGGAGCATCACCAGTATGATTGCGCCGACGATGATACGATAGACACCGAAGGCTTTGAATCCATATTTCGACACGAATCCGACAAACCATTTCATCGCGAGCAATGCCACTACAAAAGCCACCACACACCCAAGCACCAGCATGGCAATGTTGCCCGTCGTAGCCCATGCCCCATCTTCCTTCATCAAATCGACAAGGTCGAGCAAAGTGGCGCCCGCCATCGTCGGCACGGCAAGGAAGAACGAGAACTCAGCGGCACGCTTGCGTGTAAGTCCCTGCGCCATACCCCCCACGATGGTGGCCATGGAACGCGATACGCCAGGTATGACGGATATACACTGGAAAAGACCGATGTTGAAAGCGCGACGCTCTGTCACTTCGTTCTTCTCCTTCATTTTGTTCTCGAACAGACGGTCACAGAACAACATGAACACACCTCCCACAACCAACATGATGGCTACGACCCATACGCTGTCGAGCAGCCAGTCGAGCAACCCCGACTTCTTGGCGGCAAGACCGATGACTATTGCTGGAATCACTCCGACAAAGAGCAACCAGTAGAAATTGAACTTGTGCTTCAAACGACCGAAAAGGGATGCGCCCTCAGGAGCCGGAGAATGGTTCATTTGGAAGAAACGCTTCCAATAAAGGCACACCACCGAAAGGATGGCACCAAACTGAATGATAAAGGTGAAGGCATGGATGAAAGGGTTGCCTTCTTCCACTCCCAGAAGTTTTTGTGTGATAATCATGTGACCAGTGGAAGATACGGGCAGGAACTCCGTCAGTCCCTCCACAATGGCGATAATAATAGTTTCTAACGTTGATAAATCTTGCATGTTGAAAAATTTTATCGTGGCAACAGATGCCACAAAAGTCATGACAACCCTGCTCTTAGGGTTTGGTTACTAAAGGGCTATTCCTCTTTTCCTTTATTCAAGTCGCGACTGGGAAAGAGGATGCCGAAGACGATAAACACAAACCCAGCAAGGCAAACCATAGGCGCCACGTCTATCCTCCTGCTACTGAAAATATCGGGATTGAAAGCCTCCTCAGTGGTTCCCGAACCCGACATGAGGAATAATCCAGTCACTACAATTAGTAGTCCTACGACGAGAAGTATATAATTAATCTTCCCGAATGCGTAATTGCGCTTGTCCATTGATTTATATTATTTTATATTCTAATTCAAATTTCAAATAGCACCTTGCTTAAATATGGTAAAGGGTGTTGCTACTCATTCTCAAGTACTTGCCAAGTGAGAAATAGATGCAGCAGAACGTGATGATGAGTCCGAAAGCATATACGCATACAGCCACAACCGTCATTATCTCATTGGTGATGACTGTATTAAGTTGAGGTTCTTGTTCCTTCAGGAACCTAATGCCGAAATAAAGGAAAGCCGTTGCAACCGTAGCCGAAATGAGTCCCAGCAACAGTCCGCGTTTGAGAAATGGCTTTCGGATAAACCACCAACTGGCCCCTACCAGTTTCATGGTGTTGATTACAAAACGTTGGGAGAATATCGACAATCTCACGGTGTTGTTAATCAACGCAAAGGATATATAAGTAAACAATGCGGCGATAATCAACATGATGATGCTGATTTTTCGGATGTTGTCGTTCACCGAATTGATGAGGTCTTTCTGATAAAGCACGTCAACCACATTGCTGTTCATCTTCACCTCGTCGAGTATGCGCTGGATACTATCATTATTAGCGTATTCGGACTTGAGTTTCAATTCTATCGATGCCGTGATGGGGTTGAAATGCAGAAACTCCGTTGGGTCTGCTCCCATTTCCTCCTTAACCGTCTCAAGTCCCTGCTCCTTGGATATATACTCCAGAGACTTGACATAGGGACGGGCCTCCAGTTCCGCTTTGAAAGCATTGACAGTATTCTCGTCCATCCTGTCGTCAAGAAGCAGGCTGATGTTGATGTTCTCTCTCATATAGTCTGATAAATTCTTTGCTGTGAAGACAAAGAAGATAATGGTGCCAAGAAGAATGAGCACCAGACTTATACTCAAGCAGGACGTGATGAATTGGGTATTAAAAATACCAGGCGCGTTTGATTTCTTAGACATTGAGAAGTTATAATAAACCTAATTTCATGCAAAATTACAACATTTTGACACCGAAATCAAGTTATTTAAACTTTTTAACTTAAGTGGAAGTTATAAAATGGAGTTAAATGGGAAGTTAAATGGGAAGTTAAATGGGGAGTTAAATGGGGAGTTAAATAGGGAGTTAAATGGGGAGTTAAATGGGGAGTTAAATGGGGAGTTAAATGGGGAGTTAAGCACTTTTGTGCTGGACAATACTACTACAATTAAGAACTTTTATCCTAAGCATAGCAAATAACTCACAAGAGCGCAAAAGATAAAAAACACACAGAAACAAGCGATTTTACGGTAAAAAGGATGCTTTTCTGTCAATTTGGTTTGAAATGTGGGTGAAAAAACGTAATTTTGCAGTTTGCAAGTAAAAGGCAGCCGTTCAACACATACAAACACAGAAAAAGAAAAAACGAACAACATAATGAAAGTACTGAAATTTGGAGGCACCTCCGTGGGCTCGGCAGAAAGCATCCTCAACGTCAAGAAAATCGTTGAGGCTCAGAACGAACCCGTCATCGTGGTGGTATCTGCCCTTGGTGGCATCACCGACAAACTCATCAACACATCCAAGATGGCACAGCAAGGCGACTTGTCGTACTTGCAGTCGTACAACGAGATGGTGGAACGCCATCACAAGATGATTCACCAGGTCATCAGCAACGGCGGCCAGCGCGAACGTCTGCTGGAGAGTGTGGACAAACTGCTCAACGAACTGAAGAGCATCTTTCAAGGGGTTTATCTCATACGTGACCTCTCTCCCAAGACCTCTAACGCCATCGTGAGTTACGGAGAGCGCATATCGTCGAAAATCTGCGCCACTCTCATCAACGACTCCAAATGGTACGATGCCAGGGAATTCATCAAGACTACCAGCAAACAAAACAAGAACCTGCTTGACACGGAACTCACCACAAGGTTGGTGAAAGAGGCTTTCGCTGATTTCGGCAAGCACGAGTCAGTAGCCCTTGTGCCTGGCTTCATCTCCACCGACGCAGAAAGCGGCGAGACCACCAACTTAGGTCGCGGTGGTTCCGACTACACCGCCAGCATACTGGCAGCCATTCTCAATGCCAAGGTTTTGGAAATCTGGACAGACGTTGATGGGTTCATGACCGCCGACCCAAGGGTGATTAACACCGCCTACACCATCGACAAACTGAGTTATGTAGAGGCCATGGAGCTATGCAACTTCGGAGCCAAGGTGGTCTATCCCCCCACCATCTACCCAGTTTGCCAGAAGAACATCCCCATCCTCATCAAGAACACGTTCAACCCCGAGGCCAAAGGCACAATCATCGAGAAAGACAGCGACGACTCTTCCCAAGCCATCAAAGGCATCTCGTCCATCAACGACACCAGTCTCATTACCGTTTCCGGTCTCTCCATGGTGGGTGTGATAGGTGTTAACCGGCGTATCTTCACCACGCTTGCCGACAACGGCATCAGCGTGTTCATGGTGAGCCAAGCCTCTTCAGAGAACAGCACCTCCATTGGTGTGAGAAACGAGGATGCCCAACTGGCCTGCGAAGTGCTCAACCAAGAGTTCGCCAAAGAGATAGAGATGGGTGCCATGTTCAAGATGCAACTCGAGAGCCAACTCGCCACGGTAGCAGTGGTGGGCGAGAACATGAAGCACACCCCTGGAATCGCCGGTAAACTTTTCGGCACGCTGGGTCGAAACGGTATCAGCGTCATTGCTTGTGCACAGGGAGCGTCAGAGACCAACATCTCCTTTGTGGTCGAGAGCAAGTCTCTGCGGAAGACGCTCAACGTCATCCACGACAGTTTCTTCCTTTCCGAATACCAAGTGCTCAACTTGTTCATCTGCGGTGTGGGAACTGTGGGCAACAGCCTCATCCAGCAAATCGACTCACAAAGGGAAAGGCTGATGCAAGAGCGAGGACTCAAACTCAATGTCGTAGGCATCGCAAGCGGCCACTTCGCCATGTTCAACCGCGACGGGCTGGAACTCAAGGGTTACAAGGCAAGACTGAAAGAAAGTCTGCCCAGCAACATCAAAAGGCTCAAGGAAGAGGTCATCGGCATGAATATCTTCAACTCCGTCTTTGTGGATTGCACCGCCAGTCCTGAAGTCGCAAGCATTTACAACGACTTTTTCGAGCACAACATCTCTGTGGTGGCCGCCAACAAAATCGCCGCGTCGTCGGACTATGGCAACTACGCTCTTCTCAAGCACACAGCAAGGAAACGCGGAGTGAAGTATCTGTTCGAGACCAATGTTGGAGCCGGACTGCCCATCATCAACACCATCAATGACCTCATCAACAGCGGTGACAAGATTCTGAAGATAGAGGCTGTACTCAGCGGAACACTCAATTACATCTTCAACACCATCTCCGCAGACATACCTTTCAGCGAGACGGTCCGTCTGGCCAAAGAGAACGGTTACTCCGAACCCGACCCCCGTATCGACCTCAGTGGGAAGGACGTGATACGCAAACTTGTCATCCTGTCGCGCGAGGCTGGTTACAAGGTGAACCAAAGCGACGTGGAGAAACACCTTTTTGTTCCTGACGACATCTTCGAGGGAACCCTCGAAGAATTCTGGAAGAAACTGCCAGCGCTCGACCATGATTTCGAGACCCGTCGTCTGAGACTGGAACAAGAGGGCAAGCGTTGGAAATTCGTCGCCAAACTGGAGAACGGCAAAGCATCCGTGTCGTTGCAGGAGGTGGACAGCCACCATCCGTTCTACGACCTCGAAGGGAGCAACAACATCATCATGCTCAACACTGAGCGTTACAAAGAATACCCAATGCTCATTCAAGGCTACGGTGCAGGAGCAAGTGTCACGGCCGCAGGTGTCTTTGCCGATATCATGAGCATAGCAAATATCTAAGGGGCCTTCTATAAATTCCCCGTTCACATAATAAATCATCAAAAAATGGGTTAATATGAACTCTTTCGCAAATTTGGGCCTTTCTTTGCATCTGGCTGTTTCTCTGTCGGTCACAATGCCCGCATTGCTCCCTCCATCCGCACAGGCATCTGCTTAAGAAATCCTCCAAATTTTCTGAAAGACAATTTATAGAAGACCCCTTAACACGCAATGAAACACATCATCATACTCGGCGACGGAATGGCCGACTGGCACAACGAGGAACTTGGAGGAAAAACCCTTCTCCAATACGCCAGCACACCATACATGGACCTGCTTGCCAAGCAAGGAAGGACTGGGATGCTCAGCACTGTGCCAGAGGGTTTCCACCCTGGAAGCGAGGTAGCCAACTCATCCATTCTCGGCTACGACCAGTACAAAGTATATGAGGGCCGTGGTCCGCTTGAGGCAGCCAGCATCGGTGTGGAACTCAATGACGACGACATGGCAATCCGCTGCAATCTCATTTGCATCGAGGGCGACCACATCAAGAACCACTCTGCAGGACACCTCGCCACAGAAGAAGCCGATGTACTTATCAAATTTCTGCAAGACCAATTAGGAAGCGACAAAGTGCAGTTCCACACAGGCATACAGTACCGCCATCTGCTCGTCATCAAGGGAGGCGACAAACGCATCAAGTGCACTCCACCTCACGATGTGCCTGGACAACCATTCATGCCCCTGCTTGTCACCGCAGAAGTACCTGAGGCACAACCCACAGCCGACCTCATCAACCATCTCATCCTCCAATCACAGAAACTGCTGGCCACCCACCCTCTCAACCTGCAGCGTGTGTCAGAAGGTAAAGACCCAGCCAACAGCATCTGGCCCTGGGCCGGTGGCTACCGTCCGAAAATGGAGCCGCTGTCGGTGACCTACCCTCAAATCAGACATGGAGCGGTCATCACTGCCGTTGACCTCATACGAGGCATCGGACACTATGCCGGATTGCGGTGCATAGAAGTGGAAGGCGCCACGGGACTGGCCGACACCAACTATGAGGGAAAAGCCCAAGCAGCCATCGACGCCTTGAGAACCGATGACTTTGTCTATCTCCATGTCGAGGCAAGCGACGAAGCCGGACACGATGGCAATATGCAACTCAAACTGCAGACTATCGAGAACCTTGACCGACGGGTTGTAGGTCCCATCTATGAGGCAGTGAGGGACTGGAAAGAACCTGTTGCCATTGCAGTTCTGCCCGACCACCCCACCCCTGTGCATCACCGCACCCACACCAACGAACCCGTACCTTTCCTCATCTACGCTCCAGGCCTGGAACCCGACAACGTACAGACCTTCGATGAGGACGCTTGCCAACAAGGCTACTATGGACTGCTCCGCAAGGACGAGTTCATGAAATCACTGATGTCTATCAACTGAACAACAACAAAACCCAATATGCTATACTACTCCACAAACAAAAAAGCGCCACTCGCCTCCCTACACAAGGCAGTGGTGAAAGGACTGGCCGAGGACAGAGGCCTCTACATGCCCGAACGCATCAAGCAACTGCCACAAGAATTCTTCAACAACATCCAAGACCTGTCGTTCCAGGAGATAGCCTACCAAGTGGCAGACGCTTTCTTCGGTGAGGATGTACCTGCTGATGACCTGAAGCGCATCGTTTACGACACGTTATCGTTCGACTGCCCTGTGGTGAAAGTCACCGACAGCATCTACAGTCTGGAACTCTTCCACGGCCCCACACTTGCCTTCAAGGATGTAGGAGCGCGTTTCATGGCTCGCCTTCTCAGTTATTTCATACACCAAGAGGGGAAACAAGAAGTCAACGTACTGGTAGCCACCTCCGGTGACACAGGTTCAGCAGTAGCCAACGGATTCTTAGGAGTGGAAGGCATCCATGTCTATGTTCTTTATCCCAAGGGAAAAGTGAGTCCTATTCAGGAGTGTCAGTTCACGACATTAGGACAGAACATCACAGCCATAGAGGTTGACGGAGTGTTCGACGATTGCCAGGCACTGGTGAAATCAGCGTTCATGGACGAGGAACTCAACAACAAGATGAAACTCACATCGGCCAACTCCATCAATGTAGCCAGGTTCCTGCCACAGTCTTTCTACTACTTTTATGCCTATGCCCAGATGAAACGCCTTGGAAAGGCCGACAATCTGGTTGTCTGTGTGCCCAGCGGCAACTTCGGCAACATCACCTCCGGAATCTTCGGAATGCACATGGGGCTTCCTGTCAAACGATTCATCGCCGCCAACAACGCCAATGACATCTTCTATCAATATCTTCAGACAGGAGTTTACACGCCTCGTCCATCCATTCAGACCATCGCCAATGCCATGGACGTGGGCGACCCAAGCAACTTCGCACGTATTTACGACCTCTACAAAGGCGCGCACAGCAAAATCACCGCAGAAATAAGTGGAACGACCTATTCAGACGAAGAAATCCGCCAAACAATTTGCGATGTTTACAAAAAAAATCACTATCTTTGCGACCCACACGGTGCATGTGGTTACAAGGCACTGTCTGAGGGCCTAAAGGAGGGAGAGACCGGTGTCTTCCTTGAGACTGCACACCCCGCCAAGTTCCGGGACACCGTACAGTCGGTCATCAACCACGAAGTCGACATTCCCGCTCCACTCGCCGCATTCATGAAAGGGACCAAGGAATCCGTGCCCATGACCAAAGCCTTCAGTGATTTCAAGGCATTCCTCCTCAGCAGATAGGAATGAAATCCCTGTAAGCCCATAGGAACCTGTGACCCCCCAGAAAAACATAGGAAAACAGGTTCCTATGGAAGACCTTAAAGAATCCACCAACACACTAAAAACGCAGACGATTATGGCACCAGCAAGAGTAACACCAAGGAAGAAAAACCCGAACAAGAACGCACTGAAGGTTATCAATTCCATCTTTATTGTGATTGCTACCACTGCTCTGATTTTGTTTTTCATGCCCCGCGATTCTCAGTTCAACTACAACTACCAAGTGAACTATCCATGGCTCTACTCCACCCTGATTGCCGATTACTCGTTTCCCATAGCCAAAGACAGCACACTTGTGAAGCAAGAACTAGACAGTGTGATGCGTGCGTTCCAACCTTATTACGACATCAACGAACAAGCGCCAGCCAATGCCAAACAAGTGCTTGCAGATATGGTGGTAACAAACGACAGGCTGACCCCTGAGAATGTGGTACTCTACAAGAAATACATCGCCACGATGCTTGATACCATCTATGCCCACTATCTTGTCTCCACCGAAAACTACAATTACCTGAAAGAAGAGGAAATCAAGACGATGCGGTTGATTTCCGGCAACACAGCCAAACATGTGCAAGTGAAGGATATATTCTCCCCTCGGAAGGCCTATGAATATATCATGAGCAATGACACCGCCCACTTCAAACGTCCTTTGTTGCAACTCTTCGACATCACCCGCTTGTTACAGGAGAATATCACCTATAACGAAATAAAATCACAGGAGGAGCGTGAGGAACTGGGCAGAAACGTATCCACCACTCTCGGCATGGTCAGAGTTGGAGAGAAGATTGTGGACCGTGGCGATGTAGTGACACCCGCCATCTACAACAAACTGGAATCCTACCGGCAAGTTGTAGCCAAACACAAACAATCGAACTCCAACTACATCATTATCTTGGGACAAGCCACTTTTGTCATCATCATCATCCTGATGTTGCTGATTTATCTCATGCAGTACCGCTCCGACTACCTCGACCAAATGCGCACATCCATCATGCCCTTCGCTCTGATGACTTTTTTCATCATCATCGCCGAACTGATGGTGCAGTACAACCTTCTCAATGTAGCGGTAGTGCCTTTTGTCATGGTTCCGCTTGTCATACGCGTCTTCATGGACTCGAGAACAGCCTTTCTCGTACATGTTTCCATGGTGCTCATCATCTCCTCATTCCTCCACTACTCCTACGATTTCGTGATTTTCCAATTATTGGCTGGTATGGTGGCGATTTTCAGTCTCAATGAACTCTCCAGCCGCGCCCAGCTGATGCAGACAGCAGGACTTGTGGTACTCACCTACTGCACCATCTACACCGCTTATACACTGCTTCACGAGAACAACGTAGACAAGGTAGAGATGAGGTATTTCATCTATTTCTTCATCAATGGCATCCTGTTGCTTTTTGCCTACCCTTTGCTCTGGTTCCTTGAGAAAGTGTTCGGTATGACATCCGATGTCACATTGGTGGAACTGGTCAATCCCAACAGCAAACTCCTTCAAGAACTCACCACCAAGGCACCTGGAACCTACCAGCACTCACTGCAAGTAGCCAATCTGGCATCCGAAGTGGCGAAGAAGATGGGAGCCGACACACAACTGGTTCGTACGGGTGCCATGTACCACGACATCGGCAAAATGATGAACCCGTCGTACTTTACAGAGAACATGCCAGCGGGAACAAGCAAATTCGACGGTATGGAACCCCAGCAAAGCGCCCAAATCATCATACGACACGTCATTGACGGTACTGAACTGGCGGACAAACATCACCTGCCCAACATCATCAAACGTTTCATACTCACCCACCACGGCAAGGGCAAGGCAAGATATTTCTACAACACCTACAAGAACGCACATCCAGATGAAGACATCGACGAGAAGCCCTTCACCTATCCAGGTCCCAATCCTTCAACCAAGGAGGAAGCCATTCTCATGATGTCGGATGCTATTGAGGCCGCTTCAAGAAGCATCGGCGAATACACAGAAGAAAGCATCAGCAAGTTTGTTGACCGCATCATCGACGGCCAGGTGGCAGAAGGGTTCTTCCTCGATTCACCGCTCACCTTCAAAGACATCTCAATTGCCAAAGCCACATTCAAGGAGAGGTTGAAAATCATCTACCATTCCAGAATCGTTTATCCCGAACTCAACGAGACATCGAAAAAGCAAATAGAAAGCAAACTCGACGAGAACGGCAAAACGGCATTGGCCACCGCAAAAGCCCTTGACGAGGCAGATGCAAAGGAAAAGGCCGAAAGCAAGGGCAATGATACAGGAAATACCGAGCCAACCACCAACACTTCAGTAGCCATCGCTGACACCAGCACTGTTATCAATACTGGCAACAACAGCGAGCAATCCGATAGTGGAAGAGAAGAACAACCGTCCAAAGCCACTGACAATCAATCCGATGCCAAGCCACAGACCGAGACAGACAACGGAAAAGCGACGCCCCCAAGGCCTACATCCACACCACAAGACAACGATGACGAGATAGAGGAAGAAGCAGATCCCAACGGCCGGATCAAATGGTAAAACATCAATAATTGAAGGTGCTACCTCCAAGGAACTCTCGCAAGAGCGATGTGGGCGGGAGTTCGCGTTCGGGCAATGCCCTGAAGCAACGGAGGAAATGCTTCAGATGATGCGCCTCGGAATATTGTGGTACATCCTCACGCACATTCTCAAGAATAGACAGAGCCAAGTTCTTGAACACGGCCAACTCAAACAGCAAAGCACTGTTGAACATCACGTCGGCATTCTCCGAGAACGGTATAATCCACTTTTCCTCGCCCAGTCTGACAGAAGGCCAGCGCTTGATGGTATCGACAGCCGACACGCCACGGTATCTGAAGTCTCTCACAATACGTCGCACAAGGCGATTGTCGGTGGTGGAGATGAAATGCTGTTTGTCGAGTTTGATGCCAGTCAAAGCCGAGACAAAAACCTTGTATTTCTGGTCGGAAGGTATTTCGCTCGTAAGCAACGGATTAAGGCCATGAATTCCCTCAAGCACCAATATCATGTTGTCGTTCAGCCGCACATGTTTGCCTTTGAACTCGCGTTCCCCTGTAACGAAATTGTAGGTAGGCAACGACACGTCCTCTCCCGCCAGTATCTGTTTGAGTTGCTGGTTGAAGAAAGGCAGGTCGAGCGCATAAATCGACTCATAGTCGTATTCACCTTTCTCATCCAACGGAGTATGGTCGCGGTCCACAAAGTAATCATCCAGCGAAATGGCGAAAGGATACTTGCCAGCGGCCGCCAATTGAACAGAGAGTCGTTTGCTGAAAGTAGTCTTTCCACTTGACGAGGGTCCTGCTATCAAGACTATCCTCACATTTCCCCTATTGACAATGTCATCGGCAATCCTGGCAATCTTCTTCTCTTGCAAAGCCTCAGCCACCTTGATGAGGGTCCCAGCCTCTCCTCGATCAATGACCCGGTTGAGTTCTCCCACCGTGCTCAGTCCTGTGATGCGGAGTAGTTTGTGTGTGTCCTTGAAATTGGCGAGCATCTTGTCCTGCCGGACGATGTCGCATAGTCGGTCAGGATGCTCTTCCTCTGGCACACGCAGGAAAATGCCGTCGTAGTATTTCACCAAATCAAACAACTTCAGATATCCGGTGCTAGGCACCAACGGCCCATAATACAAGTCAATCGTGTCACCGAGTTTATAGTATTCGAAATAGATATGGCCCAGACTCTCCATCAACAGTGCCTTGCTCTCTAACTGATGTTTTCGGAAAAGGGGGATGGCTTCTTCTGAAGGCAAAGTCTGATGAACAAACGGCATGTCAGCCTCCACAATTTCGTGCATACGGAGTTTCAACCGTTCCACATCCTGTAGTGTCACATCATGCCCGATATCGAGTTTGAAGAAATAACCATTGGAAACAGTCGCCTCGAAATCAAGTTTTCCCTCTTCATCTCCATAAACATCGTCAACGGCTTTCATCAACACCATGAAGAGCGAACGCACATAAACCTTCATGCCGTTATATCGAGTGTAGTCGAGAAACTCCACTTGCTTGTCCTTGAAGACCATGAAGTCGAGTCCTTCAACACGGTTATTGACGTATGCACAGAGGGGTGGATAGGGTAATTTTAGGTCTATTTTGTTATAAATGTCAAAAATAGTCGTTCCAAATTCAAAATTACCAGTTTTTTTATTATTTTTGCAAAGTATTTGTATCATATAAAAAACATATAAAAAGGTTAATTAAGCGAAATCGAAGTATAAACACCGAAAGCCAACCTGCTTACACAAAGAACAGGATATGACTTGCGCGTTCAAAAATACGATTTTTTTCTTATATTGAACTTGTTAATCTGAAAAAATATTTTCTTTTTATGGATTATTTACCATTTTTGACCCTAATTGGTTCGGTGGCGCTGCTCATGTACGGTATGAAAGTGATGAGCGAAGGCTTGCAGAAAATGGCTGGTAGCCAACTGCGAAAAGTATTGGGAGCGATGACCACCAACAGGTTCACTGGACTGTTAACCGGTGCTTTCATCACCACTTCCATCCAGTCTTCT
>CACYEC010000169.1 GCA_902773225.1 uncultured Bacteroidales bacterium | reverse complement strand
TGTAATTGGTGCCTTAGCTCAGGTGGTAGAGCATCGGACTGAAAATCCGTGTGTCCCCGGTTCGAATCCTGGAGGTACCACAAAAAAAGACTTGCTGAAATTCAGCAAGTCTTTTTTTTATATCGGAGAAACCATCCGAGTGTTCGGATTTTTCAGATTATTGGGAGCATTCGGAATATTCCTTAACCTCCGATTACTCCCACAATAATTTAACCACCAGCAACACAGCGCACACAACCACAGCCACAGCCCCAAGAACGACAATCACCCGACGGTCTGCCTTGTTGAAATAAAAGAAACCTTGCTTCATCGTGTACTAACAGGTTATATGCAACGCCATATCGCGACAGTATCAATCAACTGAACACATCAAAAAAGCCCAACTCATTAAAGAAGATGAAGCCAATCGCCACAGGAGCCACAAAGCGAAGGATAAACACCAACACCTTGAAATAACGTACGCGTACTGTACCGTAATTGGTCAACTCATCATACATCAACCGTTTGTTGAGATACCATCCAGTGAAAATGGAAATCAACATCCCCCCGAAGGGCAAAAGGATGGTGGAAGACACGAAGTCGAACCAATCGAAAATGGTCATGTCCATGAGTTTGAAACCACTCAGCACGCCAAAAGAGAGCGCACAGAAGATACCAAGGAAAGCACAGGAGCAAGTCACAATACGGGCTGCTTTCTTTCGCGACATCTCAAATTCCTCTTTCAGATAAGCCGTAATCACCTCGTGCATGGAAATGGTTGAGGTCAAGGCGGCAAGAATCAACAATAAGTAAAACATCACGGAGAAAACGTATGCCAGAATAGGTGCACCAGAGAAGGCTTGCTGGAAGACATGAGGCAAAGTGATGAAAATGAGCGATGGTCCCACATCGTCAGCTGTCAGCATATACCCGGCGCTGGCCGCAGCGGGAAAAATAATGAATCCCGACATGATAGCAATCATGGTGTCGATGGAGGCCACATTGACGGCCGAGCGTGTGAGATTCGTATCAGGACGGAAATAAGAGGCATAAGTACAAAGGCACCCCATACCTATACTTAAGGAGAAGAATGCTTGCCCCATCGCGCTAAGCACCACCATGCCGTTGATTTTCGAGAAGTCTGGGCGGACGATGAAATCGATGCCAGGTCCACTGCCAGGTAAGGTGATGGCACAGAACACCAACATCATAATGAGCAGGAACAAGGTTGGCATCAATATCTTACTGACCTTTTCTATACCACTCTTCACCCCTCTAACAATAATCACATGGGTGATGAACATGAAGACAAAAAGCCACAAAACCGGCCAGAAAGGATTGGAGGCGAAATCACTGAACATCTGCTTGTAGTCACTCTCCCGAGCAAACACATTCGTCAAGGCATACCCCGCATACTCCACCGTCCATCCAGCCACAACCGAATAGTAACTGAAAATCAAAAAACCCGTCAGCACACCGAGTCTGCCAACCCATTTCCACTGAGTGCCTGGCGACAACTTACGGTAAGCGGCGGCAGTGTTCGACTGTGTGGAACGTCCAATCATGAACTCGCTGATCATGACAGGCAACCCAAGCACTATCACGCAGACGATATAGACCAAAACAAAGGCCGCTCCACCATTACGCCCCGTCTCAATAGGGAAACGCCATATATTACCAAGACCTACAGCAGAACCCGCAGCAGCAAGGACAGCACCTATGCGACCAAAATTCTCTCTGTTTTTGAATGCCATTTTCGTCAACTATTAGGATTAAATGATAACAATTTGAAAGATTATCCGATGAAAAGCATGCAAATTTACAAAATTCCGACTAATTTTGCAGTATAACATGTTATGAATCTTTCATGAGAGAGGAGAAACAATATATGAGGAACTATTTAAACGCATACAAAACGTCATCTTTGGCTTATGTCCTAATATTCATCGCCTCAATGGCACCTGTTCCAGACTACGAGCCTTTGCGAAGATTCGACCTTGCCGACAAGTGGGCGCACATCGTCATGTATGGTGTTCTGAGCCTTTGCGTCTGGTGGGACATCTATCACGTGAGGCGAACGCTGGATTTCGACTACAAAGACTTGAAAAGGACCACGTTCTACCCTATCATTTTCGGCGGTATCATGGAAATCGTTCAACGATATTGCACTTTCGGCGTAAGAAACGGTGACTGGCTGGACTTCATCGCCAACACCATCGGTGTGGCACTGGGATTCATCATCGGGTTCTTTGTACTGAGGAAATTATATGCCTAATATTCCATATTCAGCATATTTTTCGTAATTTTGCAGTCAAATTGCACGATTATGATTACAATAGAACAACTGAAAGACATCCAGGAGCGCACAGAGTCACTTCACAAGTACCTCGACATTGAAAACAAACGCATCGAAGTGGAGGAAGAGGAACTGCGCACGCAAGCCCCCGGTTTCTGGGATGACGCCAAAGCGGCTGAAGAACAGATGAAGAAGGTGAAAGACATACGCAAGTGGATAGACGACTACGAAGCAGTGAAGAACGCCACTGAGGAACTCACACTCGCCGTTGAATTCTACAAAGACGAGATGGTCACCGAGGAAGAAGTGGACAACGACTATAATACAGCCCTCGACCTCATCGAGAAACTCGAACTCAGGAACATGCTCCGCAACGAGGCCGACAGCATGGACTGCGTGCTGAAAATCAACTCAGGCGCAGGAGGAACAGAAAGTCAGGACTGGGCTCAGATGCTCATGCGCATGTACCAACGTTGGGCAGAAGCGCACAACTACAAGGTGAGAATCAGCAACTACCAGGAGGGAGACGACGCAGGCATCAAGACTGTGACCATGGAAATAGAAGGCGACTCCGCCTACGGGTACCTCAAGGGCGAGAACGGTGTTCACCGCTTGGTACGTGTATCCCCTTTCAACGCCCAGGGCAAACGCATGACATCGTTCGCTTCCGTCTTCGTCACACCGCTCGTTGATGACACCATCGACGTAGTCATCGACAAAAACAAGATTTCATGGGACCTTTTCCGTTCCAGCGGCGCTGGCGGACAGAACGTCAACAAAGTGGAGACAGGTGTCAGACTTCGATACCAATATGTTGACCCTGACACTGGTGAGGAAGAAGAAATCCTCATCGAGAACACAGAAACACGCAAACAGTTAGAGAACAGGCAGAACGCACTCCGTTTGCTTCGTTCACAACTCTATGACCGCGCTTTGCAGAAACGTATGGCCGAACAGCAGAAAATAGAAGCAGGAAAGAAGAAGATTGAATGGGGTTCTCAAATCCGAAGTTATGTATTCGACGACCGACGCGTGAAAGACCACCGCACCCAGTACCAGACCTCGGACGTAGGCGGAGTGATGGACGGCAAAATCGACGGTTTCATCAAAGCATACCTTATGGAGTTCGCTGCAAATCCCATTTAGTCCTAAAGACCTTCAAGTCCTTAAAAAGCCTTACAATAAAAAAACATCCCCTATGGCAAGAGAAATAGAGCGCAAGTTTTTAGTTGTTGGCGACTACAAGAGCAAAGCCTACAACCACACCCACATCATCCAGGGCTACTTTGCAACAGCCCCAGGCATCACTGTCCGTATCCGTATTCGCGACGACAAGGGTTATCTTACCATCAAGGGTCCCGCCGACAAACAAGGCCTCGACCGCTACGAATTTGAGAAGGAAATAGACCTTGAAGACGCCAAGGAACTGATGCGACTGTGCTTACCAGGACATATCGACAAAATCAGATGGTTGGTAAAAAATGGCAAACACACCGTAGAAGTCGATGAGTTTTTAGGCGACAACGAAGGACTTGTGGTGGCAGAAATAGAACTCGCCTACAAGGATGAGCCCTACGAAAAGCCCGACTTCCTCGGCAAAGAAGTGACCGAGGACACACGCTACCGCAATTCACACCTCTTGTACCACCCCTACAAGGACTGGAAATAGGAAAACGACTATGCTTCCCGACACCATTCAATACACCGCTGACGCCATTGCCTTGCTCAAAGGCATGATCAGCATACCTTCTGTCAGCCGAGATGAGCAAGCCGTAGCCGACTTCTTCTGTCAGCAATTGGAAGGTCTGAAGATTGCCTACCAGCGACACGGCAACAATATATGGTGTATGCCCGAAGACTTCGATTCCCACAAACCCACCATCTTACTCAATGCCCATCTCGACACGGTGAAACCTGTTCCGGCATGGACGAAAGACCCCTTCACGCCAGAAGACGAGGATGGGCGCATCTACGGTTTGGGAAGCAATGACTGTGGTGGCGGAGTGGTCAGTCTTTTGCAGGTTTTCAGAATTTTGTCGAAGGAAGAGGAAAACTACAACCTTGTCTATCTCGCCTCGTGCGAAGAGGAGGTATCGGGTAAGAACGGCATAGAGTCAGTATTGCCGTTATTGCCCAAGATATCCTTTGCCATTGTTGGAGAGCCGACCGGGATGCAGCCCGCCATCGCAGAGAAAGGGTTGATGGTGCTCGACCTCACCGCCCATGGCAAGGCAGGACACGCCGCCCGCAACGAGGGCGAGAACGCCATCTATAAAGCCATGGAAGATATACAGTGGTTCAGGAACCACACCTTTACAAAATACACAGAATTGTTGGGACCAGTGAAAACCACAGTGACCATCATCAATGCAGGCACCCAGCACAATGTCATTCCCGACACCTGCCAGTTCACGGTAGATGTGCGCAGCAATGAGTGTTACACCAATGAGGAAATCTACGATGAAATCGTGAGAAATGTGAAGTCAGAAGTAAAAGCAAGGTCTTTTCGTCTGAGTTCTTCGAGCATATCAGAGAACCATCCTTTTGTGGTTCGGGCCAAAGCGTTGGGTCGTGTTCCTTTCGGGTCACCCACCCTTTCCGACCAAGCGCTCATGCGTTTTCCGTCATTGAAGATGGGTCCTGGCGAGTCATCACGCAGTCACACAGCAGACGAATTCATCAAGAAGTCCGAGATAAAGGAAGCCATATCCCTCTATCTGCAATTGCTTCACGGACTGGCAATCTGAATCCTTTTTCTTTTGGAATTGATGAACCCAATGGGCTTAATGGGCATTTTCCTATCCTACCCATTAAGCCCAATAAGCCATTAGCCCCATCAATTACCTCACCCAAACCTCGGGATTGAGGCGGTCGTTATTGAGTGTACGAAGTTGGAACTGCAGGATATAATCACCAGCCGAACTGGTTCCGACCTTACCAAGAGGCGTCTTGGTGCTGACTTTCTGTCCCTTGGACACACTCACAGATGACAATCCTGAATAGACAGATATATATTTTCCGTGTCGTACCATCACCGTATAACTGGGACCATACTCAAAAGCGCCCGTCACCTCACCATCGAAGACAGCACGAGCCATGGCACCAGCCTGTCCCTTGATGTTGATGCCCTTATTCTCAAGCACCACATTTGTAAGACCTGGCACTCTGTATCGGCCATAGTGGCCAACAATTGAGTACGACCCCGTGATAGGTATGGGCAATCGTCCTTTGTTGTTGGCGAAGTTGGATGATAGTTTTGTGTCGGTGTCGGTCGTCGTCCTTTCCTTCGCAACCGCCTTGCGTTCCACGGCTTCCTCCTTCTTGTTCTCTT
The DNA here is from genome assembly GCA_902773225.1 of uncultured Bacteroidales bacterium. Taxonomy (GTDB): domain Bacteria; phylum Bacteroidota; class Bacteroidia; order Bacteroidales; family Bacteroidaceae; genus RUG11857. The sequence continues at coordinate 6,564 of CACYEC010000169.1, read as the reverse complement.
TCTCGACGTTCTTCACCTCGGCATTAGCGGCCTTGAGTTTAGCCTCTGCTGCTTTTTTCTCCTCGGCGTTCTTGGCTACCTTCTTGGCCTCTTCCGCCTTCTTGGCTGCAGCACGTGCTTCTGCCAATCGTTTTTCACGCAGTTTACGAGCCTCCTCCGCCTTCCGGCGTTGCTCAGCCTCCCGTCGTTTTCGTGCCTCTTCCTCCTGTCGTTTCTTTGCCGCTTCGATTTCCAACTGGATAAGTCTGTCAATCTGGGCTTGTAATTTGGCATCCTCGGCCTGCGCTTCGGCAATTTCTTTCTTCACCTGCTCAAGATTCTTGTTGAGGAAAGCCACCTTGTTCTCGCATGAAGTCTTCATGCCCACAAGCGATTTCTTCTTGTTTTCCACTTGAATCAGGTTGCTGGCGACACGTGTCTTGGCATCAAGCAAGTTGTTTTTCAGTGCCTGCACTTGTTGCTGTCGTTCTCGGATGATGTCACCCTGCGCTTTCTGGAAGGCGGAGTACTCTCTGATATACCTCATACGTCGGTACAACTGTGTAAGGTTCTTCGCCGAGAAGATGAACATCAATTTGTCCTGTACGTTATGGCTTCTCTGCATGGCGTTCACCGCTTTGGCATACTTCACCTTTCGGTCTTCCAAATCCTTAGTCAGCCTTTGTAATTGCGTCTGTAAAGAGTCTATCTTTCCGTTCAGTGACTTGATGTCGCCTTGCAATTTGTTGATGTCGTTCTGATGCCCTGTAATCTGTCGGTCGAGAATCACCACGCTGTCAAGATTCGACTTGATAGACTTGTTCAGTTGTTGGGTTTCAGCCTTCTTTTCCTTGATGACCTTTTGGTTCTGCGACTGCTGGTTCTTGAGTTGGTTGATGGTGACGGGCTTTTGTGGTGTAGTTTTTTTCTTGGGATTTTGGGTGGACTTCGTCGTAGCAGTCTTTTTGGCTGTCTGCGATGTCTTTTTAGGTGTTTGGGCCACAGTTGCGGTCTTCTTCGTGGTATTAGGCTTTCTGGTGGTTGTGGTTGTCTTTGCTTTGGGTGCAGTGGTAGTCTTCTTCCTCGTCTGTGAGAAAGAAGTCATGGCAAAACAAACGCAGAAGACAACCAAAAGAAATCTTTTCATCATTTAGTGAGAGATTTGAATAGTTCGTCGGCTGAGACCTTTGTGTATTTACCCGATGGGGTATCAGTGCGTGTTGCCCAGTTGCTGTTCTGAGAGATGTTTGAGAGTTGCAGTTCAATCTTGTTGGTCTTGGTGGCCGAGGCAAACGACAGGATGATGTCCTTAGGGAATTTCTTGCCGTTGAACTCAGCATAGTCGTCGTAGTCACAACTCAGAGAGTAAGTGCTGGAGTTTGTGCCAGTGATATGCGTCTTGTTGAGCAAAGCGTCATCAGCTGTAGCCACGAACTGGTAGTTGAGCACCCTGTCGGTATAGTCCAAGTTCACATTCTTGGCGTCGGCCTTAGCGATTTTGAAATCCGAGGCTTGTACCTGCGATGCCCCTGGCTTAAACAACTCGCTCCAGAAAAGGGACTGCAAGGAATTGAAATCGATATTGGCTTTCTGGAGGAAATCGACACTGGAGTAAGGCACGTCGGCATATCTCTTGTGCACCCTGTCGATGAAGAGCACATGGTCTTTGCTGAATTCCAGACGAGCCACCTCTGTAATGCCCAGGATGGGGTCAACCAGTGAGATTTGGATGACTTCGTCGCGTTTCATCCTGAGGTTGCCCCCAGTGGAGATATCCTTGCTTCCCGAGGTAATCTTGGCCTTAATCTTTGATGTGAGGTACTCAGCGGTGGATTTGTTCGCCACCACGCTGTTAAAGAAAGTAGTGGTCTGGAAAGACGATGTATTGCTGGTCAACTTGTCACTGTCCTTCTTGATTTTCTTAGTGGAACCACAAGAAACGACCACTGCCGACATCAAGACGAGTGCCAGCATGTAAAAAACGTAATATCCCCTTTTGCTCATATTGATTCTATTTTCGATTTGTTTTACAATTAAAAGGCAAAAATATGTATTTCTTTGTACAAAACCAAACAGTCTGTCAATTATTTCCAAACTATTTACATTTGTAACGATTTCTTGTCCGTTGTAAGGGATTGTCATCAATCATCCATCAACCCAGTTTTCAAGACAATTATATGGATGCATTCACTCCAGATATCGGCGTTGTTGGATTTTTCGCTTAATGGTCTTAGAGTCTGAACCATTGTTGAGGGCTCGTTGCCAGAGTTCAATGGCACCTTTCACGTCGCCCGTCTTGAAGTAGATATCGCCGGCATGCTCAATGATGTTGCTATTGTCCTGTGTATCCGCTTCTCCAGCCTCGGAGAGCAAACGAATGGCCTTGTCAATGTACTCCTTGGCCTCCACATAGCGTCCTTGCTGGAATAGAATCCAGGCAAAGGTATCTACGTATGTGGCGTTGTCGGGTTCTTTTTCCAGCGACTTGGCACTCATCGACTCCGCTTTGTCGAGGTTCTGTTTCTTCAGCGAGAGATAGTAAGCGTAATTGTTGAGCGCCAGTACCTCCTCTGGCGAATAGACAAGGCAAGAGTCATAGGCGGCGAAAGCCTTGTCGTCATCGCCGAAACGGTGATAAAGGTCACCAGTAATGGAGAACATACGTGCGATAAGGTCCACACTCCCCGTATTGTCGATATGTTCCAATCCCTGTTTCATCACTTCCAACGCCTCGCGTTCTTTGTTCTGCTGGTAATACGAGATACTGAGATAGTAGTAATAGACAGGATTGGTGGAACTGAACTCCACAGCCGGTTTACACAACGAAGCCACCGCTTCCGTGTTGTTTTCCGATATGGCGTAGGAAAGCAGTTGGTTGCGTGCCATATCATTCTCCGGGTCATTGTCAAGCATGATGCGCAACAGAGGTTTTACCCTTTCGACCGAAACATTTGCTGACACCATATAACGGGTGCATAGTTCCACCATATTGTTATCGGACTGCGAGGAAGCCAGTGCTCGGTCGATGAGGTTGACCATCTGCAGGGTGTCCTTATTGTTGGCGATGGCATCATACACGATGCTTCTCATGACGTTGTACTTCACAGATTGCTCGAGGTTAGGGTGAGTCACGATTCTCGTGAGTTGATCCATATATAGGGAATCCTGTGAGGTCTTGCTGTAATAAGTTGCTTTCGAGAGCATGGCAAAGACATTGGCAGAATCTTTCTCCTCCACCTCCTTGTAAATGCGCAATGCGGTGTCGTTGTCTCCGTTGTCGAGGTAGAGGTCACCCAAAAGCACGCGATAACGCAAGTCATTGGGATACTCCTCAGCCAGTTTTTCCATCTCTGCGAAAGCCAGTTTATCCTCATGCATATATCTGTAGATGCGGTACTTCTGCATGGACAGTTCTTCCGATTTGCCTTCAATCTCCTCCAGACGGTTAAGCGCCGAAATGGCGTTCTTATGGTCATCGCTCTTGCTGTAGAGGTCCACCAGTTCCATGAGCAGTTCGCTCTTGTCCTTGCTGAGTGGTACCATTGACTCGATGACCTTGATGGCTTTCTCGGGTTGGCTGTGCTGTTCATAGAAAATGGCCAGAGACTCTTTGTACCAGAGGTTGTCGGGATTGGCTTCCACAGCCTTTGTGAGGCTTTTCTCAGCCCTTTCCTCATCGCGCAGGAAAAGGTAGTACTGCGACAGTTTGTAGTGGGTGACAGCCGACTCAGGGTTGATTTGCAAAGCGTAGGTGTAAAGTTCAAAGGCATCCGAGTGGTTGCCAGCCAGTTGCTGTCGCTCAGCCTCGAGGAAGACGAGTTCGAACTTCCTCTGTTCTTCGGTTGTAAGTTCTTTCTCTGTCTGCGTTTTGGCCTTTTTCTTAGGTTTCTTGTCCTTGGCCACAGCATCCCCCGCCGTGACGAACAGCAACGTCACGGCAAGTAGCAGCACTTTCTGCAAAAGCCCTTTTCTCATACTATTCTCCTATTCTTATAAACGCTATGGTGAATACTGAGACTATATAGATGTTCTATAAAAATCAAATGCTATAGCGACTAAACATGCTATCAATCATTTCACCCCGGTATGTCCGAAACCGCCTTCGCCACGTTCTGTGGCATCAAGGTTCCCAACCGACTCCCATTCCACCGTCTCATGTCGAGCCACCACCATCTGTGCGATACGCTCTCCATCCTCGATGATGAAATCCACATTAGAAAGGTTGACCAGTATAACGCAGACCTCCCCCCGATAGTCTGCATCGATGGTGCCAGGGGAGTTGAGCACGGTGACTCCTTTTTTCAGCGCCAGCCCGCTCCTTGGACGAACCTGAGCTTCAAAGCCCTTAGGGAGTGCGATAAACAACCCCGTTGGAACGAGACAACGTTCCAAAGGACGGAGTGTAATGGGTTGGTCAAGGTTTGCTCGTAAGTCCATACCTGCCGACAGTCCTGTAGCATAAGCCGGCACCTGATGATGGGATTTGTTGACAATTTGTACTTTCACTTTTTCGTCGTTATTATGTGGTGTTGATGGATTTCAACTGCGAAAGTAGCACTTTTATGGCAGAAAACATCATTTTTGGGGAGATTATCCACAAAGTGTCGGAAAAATTAGACTAAATTTGCGTTTTGTAGAAAAATAGCAACCCTCAGATACAAAAACGACAGCATCATGGACTGGCATCAGTTACTATCCACCAAACGCTTCGGACAAGAAGAATTCCACAACAAGTTTCCTCACGACCGGACAGAATTCCAGCGTGACTACGACCGACTGATATTCTCCGCGCCTTTCCGCCGTCTGCAGAACAAAACACAGGTTTTCCCCCTTCCTGGTAGCGTGTTTGTCCACAACCGCCTCACCCACAGCATGGAGGTAGCGAGTGTGGGCCGTAGTTTGGGCAACGACGTGTCGAAACGTCTGTTGGAACTTCACCCCGACCTTAGCGACAGCCACCTCAAGGAGATTGGTTCAATCGTTAGCGCTGCTTGCCTTGCCCACGATTTGGGTAACCCACCCTTCGGCCATTCGGGCGAGAACGCCATCGCCACCTATTTTTCCGAAGGTGATGGTCTGAAATACCGTTCCAAGATGAGCGATGCCGAATGGAGCGACATTATCCACTTCGATGGTAACGCCAACACTTTCCGCTTGCTCACCCATCAGTTCATCGGACGCCGCAAGGGTGGTTTTGTGATGACCTACAGCACACTGGCCTCCATCGTGAAATATCCTTTTCCCTCCACCGAGGCAGGAGAGAAACCGAAGTTCGGTTTCTTCCAATGCGAGAAGGAGTCTTACAAGCGCATTGCCGATGAGTTGGGTATCGAAGTCATGCATGCCGACGCAGGGAGGATGTTTTACGCCCGTCACCCTCTGGTCTATCTGGTGGAGGCAGCCGACGATATCTGCTACGAGGTGATGGACATTGAGGATGCCCACAAGTTGAAAATCATGCCCACCGAGAAAGCACAGCAGTTGCTGCTGGCCTTCTTCGACGAGGAACGCCAAGTCCGTATCAAGTCAGCTTTCGACGAGGTGACCGACATCAACGAGCAGATTGTCTATCTGCGCTCAAGTGTCATTGGTCTGCTGGAACACGAATGTATCAAGGTCTTCGTGGAGAATGAGGAGAAGATTCTGTCAGGAGAGTTTAGAGGGTCTTTGCTTGATCACATCAGTGAACGTCCCCGGAAGGCCTACGAGGAGTGCGTGGCATTCTCTTTCGCCAAGATTTACCGTTCGAAGGATGTGGTTGACATTGAGGTGGCTGGTTACAAAATCATCTACACACTCATCGACCTATTCACCAATGCCGTGATGTCGCCAGAGAAGAAGTACTCACAGTTGTTGCTCAACCGTGTGTCGGAGCAATACGAAATCCATGCCGACACGGTCTATGGCCGGATTATGTCCATCCTCGACTATATCTCAGGTATGACAGACGTGTTCGCACTCGACCTCTTCCGCAAAATCAACGGCACCAGCATACCGTTGATATAATGAACTATAGTTTCTGCTAAGATAAGAGTTAAGAATTAAGAGTTAAGAATTAAGAGTTAAGAATTAAGAAACATTTAAGTTCTATTGTCCTGTGCGTAGCACATAACTCCTATGAGCGTAACGTGTTTACTTCCATTTTTACTTCCGAAAGTAAACTAATGAATATTAACTTGTTTCGTTTCAAATTCAATAATCAGGAATATCAAGGACGCCCATGTACGACAAAGGCTGAACCCTAACAGGATTCAGCCTTTGTCGTACATGGGATAAACCATGAGCATCGTTCAGCACTTGCTGATGACCTTGTTGGCACCGCTGGTGAAGTGCAGGGCATCGGGATTGTCGCGGACGAAGGACTCGATATGGCGCACGCGCTTCTGGTCGTAAATCTCCTCAATGGCGATGAGGATACCAGTCTCTTCCACGTCACCGAAGCCATAGTTGATGGCCGTGCCAAACATCTTCATGGTGGGCGAGAGGGTCATATAGGCATTGATGAGTGGCGGGATATTGAGTCCTTCCTTGCGTATCTCAGCGTTCAAAGCCTTGTAGTCTTCCTTGAACTCCGACTTGTTGAGT
>CACYEC010000168.1 GCA_902773225.1 uncultured Bacteroidales bacterium | reverse complement strand
TTCCCGCAAAAAGTTCTTCAATATTCATCTTGTGGCTGCTTTACAAAAGGTATAACAAAGTTAGCTCCGCTCAGTTTCTTCTCATCTAAGAACTCCGCCAAGCGTATAGTATAGTCGTTTCTCTCCATAGCTTTCTTGGATATATAAAGACCGAGGCCTTTACCCTCTTCTCCTTTACCGGAATAGAAGGCATCAAAGATATATGGAGCATCATCCTCGCGAATGCCACATCCATCATCTGAAAAAAGCATCTGCTGAGAATTACCGTCCAAGGTGACCAGAATATTCTTTTGAGGATTTCCTGTTACAGTTAGCCAGTATACAGAGTTATCAAATAGGTTGATAAGGAGTTGTAACAAATCTGCATCCGTACAAACAGCAACAAGTGGAGGCCCAATAGCATCAACTGTTACTTTAATTCCATTTCTATTCATAATGTTGGAATACAGTCTAATAACCTTATCCAACAAATCCTTCACGCGAAGACGCTTCCTACGTTGTTTAGCTGAAACAAACAACTGCTGCATATCCTGAAGTTGGTTACCTACATAACTGAAAACCCCATATAGCTTTTGTAATTCTCCAGACAATACACTCACATCGAAGTTGTTTGACATACTGTCTTTCATTAGCTTAGAAAGACCATCCAGCCCTCGGTTCATCATCAGCATGATGTCGTGACTGGTCGTCTCAACAGAAAGGCCTACGGCAGCAAGTGACTCTGTTCTTTCAGCTCTCTCCAACAAATAGCGCTTCTCGTTCTCGTATGAACTTTTCAGCTGAGTGATTAACGTTGAAGCCGTTTTATTGTCTGAGAATTGTTCTGCTAAAATCTCAATAGCCTTCTTAACAGCATCTTTACGCTGCTTTTCTATGCTGTCTTTCTTTTTCTGGTTCTCTTGGTAGAGTTTATATGCTGTTTTTCGGAGATAAGCCAACAAGGTCTTGATGACACATATAAAATCTTGAGTATAATAGCCATCATCTATCAACCCTTCTCTATTGGTCTTATCTTTCAAATGGATATTGTTTGCCTTTGAAATATTTACACGTCCTACAATCTGGTCATTGCTGAAATTACTGCTGGCACTGATGGTTCCACGATCCATATCAATCATCAACCAGTCATCTGTAGGCTCACCATAGGGCTGGACACGAATTCCATCGCGCAATAAATAGACCCTGTGCTCCTTAACAATGTCTTTCTGCTCGTTGTTAAGGAAATATCTTGATTCGTCTTTTGCCGCAAAATCAAATATGTAGAATTCGAAAGCAAATGGGCCAAAGTCAGAAACATCTCTATAGGTCTTTTTATCTTCAAGCAAAAACCGATCTCTGAATACTCGAAGTCCTTTTACTTCAGGGTCATTCAGATTTATAGCACGAGGAATTCCATTCAAATTAAAGCGTAACTCTTGGTTCTCATTATCATAAATGCCATTTTCTACAGACAAAACCGCTTTCTGTTCTGTTAAAGAGGCAAGGGATTCTGCTCGTCTTTCATTGAGAAGATAGGTACCATTATGAAACAACCCAATAGTAAACTCTTTCGTTTTGCCACTCTCCTCCTGTTGCTGGTTCCCTAACAAGCCTCCAAAACGTTCAAAACTATCACTCAAGCTCTTAAACTTCTTTTCAGACCACGCACCACGTAGGTTGCTGATGACAATCCGAGTTCCTTTAGCGTTCTGTGAGCCAGAGAAGGTTCTATTGCCAAAAGTGATGTCTCTAGGAACAAACACACTGGGGGAGTTCTCTTCTAGTTCAAAATGCAAATCATCCAGAAATATTTGCTTATTCTCTTTATCCTCCGTTAAGAAGTCATCGTCGTACTTGTTGAAATCGAAAACAAGCCTATACTCTGTATTCTCTCCTGCATAGCGAGTCACCATTTCTATAGTTTTGCCTAGCTTAAGCATAGCAAAACGACCAATGCCTTTTTCTCCTTGAATGATACGGCCGCAAGGAGTTTTCTGCTCATTCACATCTCTTGTGAATTTGTTGGGAGTTGCAGGATTCATCCAAGAATTTGCAATGACATCGCGCGTCATGCCCGTGCCGTTATCCTCTATGACAATACGTGAATTGACTTGTATCTTATAGTCCTTGCCAAAATTCTCAAACGATACTTTCACCCAGTCGGCATCAGCATCGTAGGAATTCTTCATCAACTCCGTTACAGCAATCTGCTCATTCTTGAT
>CACYEC010000167.1 GCA_902773225.1 uncultured Bacteroidales bacterium | reverse complement strand
TTTGTCGTTGATGTGGAAATAGTTCACTCCCCAGCCCGATATGCTGTAGAGTTCGGCTGAGTCTTCAATACGCCATTTTCTCATTCTCTATGATTTCGTTTTACGCGGTTTGTTTTTAACTTGGGTTCCTTGGATTTTCATTGGGGAGCTTAAGAGTTCGTAGGGCTTCCTAAGCTATAATAGGGATTATATGCGCTTTTATAAGTTGAGCATTTTCTGGAGGGTCTGAACTGTCTCTTGGACCTTTCCCTTCGTGGTGAGGAGGTCGATGGGGAGGGTGTATTTGGCCTGAGCGTAGAAAGGTTCCCTGACAGCGAGCGACTCACGGATAAAGGCAATCAGTTCGTCGGGCGACTTGCCCTGTATGAGTGGTCGCTTCGACTTACCCATCATCAGGTGTTTCTGCAAGACCTCTGGCTCTGCCTTGAGATAAACGGTGTCGGCCTGACGGTTCATGAACGCCATATTGTCAAAGAAACAAGGCGTACCACCCCCAGTGGAAATGACCACATCCTCAAATTCCCCTACCTCATGCAACATTCTCTGTTCCAGTTGCCGGAAAGCATCCTCACCCTTCTCCTCGAAGAGTTTGGGTATGGTGGTGCGGTAACGGTCCTCCACATACCAGTCGAGGTCGAAAAACTCCAACCCTGTGTTTCGTCCTAAAATACGTCCTATGGTGGTCTTTCCTGCCCCCATGTAACCTATCAGAATAATTCTTCTCACGTGTTGTCTGCGTCGTTATTTCTTTGTGTTTTTTCTTTTCTTGGTGGAAGCGGGTTTCTTGGCCTGCTTCTCGATAATCTCCATACACTGCTCAAGTGTGAGCGTGGCGGGTTCGGTGGTTGATTTCGGAATCTTGTAGTTGGAACCCTTATAGGTGATGTAGGGGCCGTAGATGCCGTTGAGAATCTCGAGTTCCGGCTCCTCGTCAAAAGTCTTGATATGCTTCTTCTTGTCCTGCAGTCTCCTTTGGTCTATCAACACCACACTCTGCTCCAGGGTGATGTCGAGCGGATTGTACTGCTCGGGGATACTGATATACTGCTTGGCATACCTCACATAGGGACCGAACTTGCTGACTCCCACCGTCACAGGCTCTCCCTTGTAGGTACCCAGTTCACGTGGCAAGGCGAAAAGGTCGAGCGCCTCTTCAAGCGTGATGTCGGTCAGGCTCTGCCCTTTCTTCATCTGGGCGAAAAGGGGTTTCTCCTCGTCGTCTACTGTGCCTATCTGGATGACTGGACCATAGCGACCTATCTTGGCGAACACTTGCCTTCCCGTCTTGGGGTCGGTGCCTAATAGCCTCTCGCCTACCTTGTGCTTCTCCTTGAGTTGAAGGGTTTCCTCCACCTGTGGCTCAAAACGGTCGTAGAAGTCGTGCATGGAGTCTTTCCAGTTCTCCTTGCCCTCGGCTATCTCGTCGAAATCGCGCTCCACCTTGGCTGTGAAATTATAGTCCATAATCTCAGGGAAATGCGCCATCAGGAAATCTACGACCACGGTACCGATGTCTGTTGGCAGGAGTTTGCCTTTCTCGGCTCCGAATTTCTCGGTTTTCTTCTGTGTCTTGATTTTGTCGTCTGCAAGGGTGATGGTCACACACTTGCGCTCCTGGCCCTTTTTCTCTCCCTTGCTCACGTACTCACGCTGCTGTATGGTGGAAATCGTAGGTGCGTAGGTGGATGGTCGCCCGATGCCCAGTTCCTCCATTTTCCTCACAAGGCTGGCTTCTGTATATCTTGGCGGGTGCTGAGTGAATTTCTCTGACGCCACAATGTTGTCATAGACGAGGTTGTCGCCCACTTCCACTGCCGGCAGGATGTTGTTGTCGTCGTCCTGCTCACTCTCCTCGTCGTGCGACTCACGATAGACACGCAGAAAACCGTCGAAGACCACCACCTGTCCTGAAGAAATGAACTGCAGGGTCTCGCCCTCGATGTCGATGCTGACCACGGTTTTCTCCAACTCTGCGTCGGCCATCTGAGAGGCGATGGTGCGTTTCCATATCAAGTCGTAAAGGCGACGTTGCTGCATGTTTCCTTCTATTGTCTTCTTGTCCATATAAGTGGGTCGAATGGCCTCGTGAGCCTCCTGCGCGCCCTTTGACGTGGTATGGAATTGTCTTGTATGAAGATACTGCTCTCCCATGGTGCTGACTATTTCATCTCTGCTTGACGACAAGCATAACGATGAGAGGTTGACAGAGTCGGTACGCATATATGTGATGTGTCCCGCTTCATAGAGGTTCTGCGCCACGAGCATGGTTTGGGAGACGGTGAAACCCAGTTTGCGGGCGGCCTCCTGTTGGAGTGTGGATGTGGTGAATGGCGCGGCAGGACTTTTCTTCAGGGGACGTTTGCTGATATCGGCCACAGTGAAGGAGGCATGGCGGCATTTCTCCAAGAATGCCTTTGCCTCTTCCTCTGTCTTGAAACGGCTGGAGAGTTCAGCGCGCAGGGTCTCAGTGGTACCATTCTTGGTGGTCACGGTAAACAGTCCCGTCACTCTGTAACTACCCTCGGGGGTGAAGTTCTCTATCTCACGCTCGCGCTCCACAATCAACCGTACAGCCACCGACTGCACACGGCCTGCAGAAAGAGAGGGTTTGATTTTCTTCCACAACACAGGCGAAAGTTTGAAACCCACGATACGGTCGAGTACTCGACGAGCCTGTTGTGCGTTGACCAGGTTGTAGTCGATATGCCGTGGTGCCTCTATGGCATTCAGTATCGCCGACTTGGTGATTTCGTGGAACACAATACGCTTGGTTTTCTCAGGTGTCAGGGCCAGCACCTCATACAGATGCCAAGAGATGGCTTCTCCCTCACGGTCTTCATCGGATGCGAGCCACACGGTTTCTGCTTCTTTGGCGAGCGACTTGAGTTTCTTCACAATCTCCGTTTTATCTTCCGGTATGACATACTCTGGGGAGAATGTATCAAGGTCGATACTGAACTCTTTCGACTTCAGGTCGCGGATATGTCCGTAACTCGACATCACTTTATAGTCCTTGCCAAGGAATTTCTCTATGGTTTGCGCTTTGGCAGGCGACTCCACTATTACCAGGTTTTTCAGCATTGTGCTTCTTTTTTTACTATTGTTCTTTTGGTTCGATGAGGGGGCTATAGCATCTATTGTATCTATAGAGTCTATAGTGTCTATATATAGCCACAATCCTCTAACGGTCCATAGCACTACCCTCCTTGAGGGGGATGATTGGCTCTGGACTCGCAAATTTGGCGCAAAAGTATGAAAAAAGCAGACTAATCACATTATTAAATAAGGATAATCTGCTTTTTTTAACTTTTTTAAGATTCTCAAGTAGGCCTTTTGGCCTTTTCACGTCTATTTTCGTTCTCTTTTGAGTGCTTTTTCCATATCCTTGCTGGTAAGCACAGTGTAGAACACCTTCTCGCTTTGTGTACCTGAAAAACGAAGGATAAGGTTGGCTTCTTTTTTCACGCATAAGTTGGCAAGAAACCTCACGCCTTCATTGTAAGGTATATTGATGAGGATGTTGTTCTTCAGTTGGTTGGCATTGCGTATCAAGTCGTCAATGTCGATGATGGCATCATCGAGGGAGTTTTCAATGATGATATTGTCATCGCTCTTGCTGGCAGATGTGATGAAGATTCCGTCAAGCAGAGGGAATGGAGCGGCGCTGTTGATGATGACAATGAGGTTCTCGAGGGTGAAAAACTCCTGGGGGGCTGCTCCATTGGCACTGAGAATGCTTCTGGTCTCTTCTGGTGTGAAAGCACACGATGCCTTCTTACCCGTCTGGCTGCCCACGCATACCATCTTGAAGGTGGCGCCACTGTTGCTGATAAGTGAGAGCATTTGGCGAGTGCCCTCTCCACTCTTGATGTATTCATCGCGAAGCAGGGTTTTCCAATACTCATTGTTGTCAATGAGTTGGTCCATGTTGAAGTCGGGTTCCTTCAATTCGATGTTAAACACAATCTCGTTGTCAGTGCATTCGGTACTAAGCAGTTTCGAGCGGTCGGTAATTTCCACTGGACATTTCACATTCATCTTGTCAGACATATACTTCAAAGACATGTTCTGAGCGAGACAAGGGGTTGTCGAGGCTATCAATGCAATGATAGCGAGGACGAAGTTCTTCAATGGTGTTGTCATAGGTCTTTTTATTTTGTGGTTTATTAGTTAATCGGTTTTTCGCATTCATCAGAAAGTGACCGCAGCACCGGCAATGACATTGATGCCTGGTGCCTTGTAGGCATTATAGACATCAAACTTGTTGTTGAGGAGGTTGTTGCCGCGGGCGAAGAGGGTGATACGGGCCATATCGATGGGAATACGGTAGCTCAGTCCCAATCCCAGGTCATAGCGGTTAGGGCGTTTGTAGTCAACCATACCTTCGTGGTCATAGGTCTGCATAGCGAAATCGAGTGTAGCATTCAGTCCGTCAAGAATTTTCACCTGTGCCGTCCAGTCGATGTCGAAGACTGGTCGGAGGGGTGAGGGGATGTCGTAGTCGGTCTCCCATGAGTTCACTTGGTTGAACAAAGTGACTTCCACGATGTCCTTATAACGGTAGTCGATGTTGAGTTCACCATAGAAGCGGTTGCCATCGGCTGTGGTGAAGATATGGTAAACATAATCTGGGTCATCCCCTGAACCAACCTCTTTAAGATGCAACGAGTATTGCTCAGGCACATCGAACATCTCCAACCTGCTGTCCTGGATGTCGAAGCCTATAGCGCTAGAAACGGTTAGCGACGGAGCTGCCTTCCATTCGATGCCGAATTTGCTATCGATTTGGTCGAATTGGTGCAGGAATTGTTCTTCTCCTAGAATCCAGTAGGGAGTCAGTGCAGTTATCATGCGGAAGTCGTTGCTTCGCTCACCACCGGTGAGTCGGGCCTTGAGGTCGATGTTGTCGGTGGCATGATATACGGCCGATACATCGGGTGAGATATGTGCTTTTTTAGTGAATCCACTTGATGCCTGTAATGTCAGTCCGAGTCTCACATCCCATTGGTCAAGCGAAAGCGCATAGTAAGGGTTACCCCAATAAGTGAGGTAATGCACAGCGTCGGGTTTGTAGTTTTCGTTTTTCAGCCCGACATTGACTCCTAACCTCTGGTTGCCGTCTAAATTGTAAGCGGCATCAGCGCTCGCCTTCACGATGATTTCCTTATGGGGGCCGCTATGATACCATTCCTTGTCGGTCTGCTCAAAACCTTGGTATGCCAGTTCACCACCCAAGGAGAAACGTCCGAACTCGTATGGGGTGACTCGTGCGCTGACTGACGTGAGGAGGTTGCGCTGTTTATCGCAAGGGGGGCCAATCATCTTGTTGCCGGATGTCACTCCGTCAGCACTGAAGGACTGGTAGTTGTATGCATGGTTCTCTACATCGAGGTCAACGATAAGATTAGAACTGCGGGACAG
>CACYEC010000166.1 GCA_902773225.1 uncultured Bacteroidales bacterium | reverse complement strand
TCACGCTCGGCAATTCAAGTAAACTTGATTGCCCTCGCTCAATCGCAATTTTGACCATTGACCATTGTTTTTTGATTATTGACTATTGACCATTGACTATTTCGTAAGGAGATGTACTTAAGACGCTGAAAGCGTCTCCTATTGGTAACCGAGGTGTGCGGAGCACCCTCGGATTTATAAAGAAATATACTAACATCGACCCTGAAAGGGTCGTCCATCATTGAAAAGGAGACGCTAAGCGTCTCCTTTTAGTTTTAGTGTCTGCGTTGCTTGATCCAATGTTCAAAAATGCGATTAAGCGAGAGCAGAGTCAATGTTCAATGTTCAAAAATGCGATTAAGCGAGAGCAGAGCCAAGCTTGCTTGAGCTATGCCGAGCGTGAGCATTTTAGGCGAAGCCAATGGTCAATACTCTGAATAATCAGAATATTCCGTCTTATCCAAGATGTCTTCTACCAATGCCAATGTGTCGGTGGCTATCATCAATTCCTCGTCGGTAGGAATGACGCACACGGTCACCTTGGAGTCGTCGGCTGAGATGACGGCCTCGGTGGCACGACAAGAGCGGTTGCGGGCCACATCCATCTTCACACCAAGGAACTCCAGACCATTGGTCGCACCTTCGCGAACCTCCCACTGGTTCTCGCCGGCACCACCAGTGAACAGGATGATATCCACACCACCCATGGCGGCGGCATACTGGCCGATGTACTTCTTGATGCGGTAGGTGTACATTTCCTTAGCCAAACGGGCCTTGTCATTGCCGACGGCGATGCCGGCGAGGATGTCGCGGAAGTCGTTCGACAACTCCGACACTCCCACCAATCCCGACTGCTTGTTCAGCAGGTTGGAGATGCCTTTGGTGTCAAGATTCAACTTGTCCATCAGGAACGTTACTGCGCCTGCGTCTATGTCACCTGAACGGGTTCCCATAATCAGACCCTCAAGCGGTGTCAAACCCATTGAGGTGTCGATGCACTTGCCGTCCTTCACTGCGGCGATGGATGCACCGTTGCCGATGTGGCAGGTGATAATCTTCGTTCCCTCGGCTTCACGACCTAAGTACTCCAGAACACGTTGCGACACGTAACGATGGCTCGTTCCATGGAAACCATAACGACGAACGCCGTACTTGGAATATAGTTCGTAAGGGAGGGCGTACATGTAGGCGTAGTCGGGCATCGTCTGGTGGAACGCGGTGTCGAAAACACCCACTTGCGGAACGTTGGGCAACAAGGCCTTCACGGCGTTGATACCCTTGATGTTGGCAGGGTTGTGAAGGGGGGCCAAATCGTTGCAAGCGCTGAAATCGCGCATCACATCGTCGGTAATCACAACACTCTGGTTGAACTTCTCACCACCGTGAACCATACGGTGACCTACTGCGTTGATTTCGTTAACACTCTCTAATACTGCGTATTCGCCTGTGGTCAGCAGCTCGAAGATGAACTGGACACCACGTGTGTGCTCTGGGATGGGCTCGTCTTTCTTCACCTTTTTGTCGTTAACCTTGATCTTGATGAATGAGTCGGGAGAACCTATCTTCTCGATACCGCCAGAAGTGATGACGGATTTGTCGTCCATGTTGTAGAGCGCATACTTGATGGATGAACTGCCACAATTCAATACTAATATCTTCATGATTATCTTTTGTTTGGATTATTTGTTTTCCTTGGCGGCCATGGCTTGGTTGGCGGTGATGGCTATCATCTTATACACATCATCTACGGAACAACCACGGCTCAGGTCGTTCACAGGACGGGCGATACCTTGGAGAATCGGACCAATGGCATCGGCCTCGCCTAAGCGCTGAACCAACTTGTAGGCGATGTTGCCCACTTCCAGACAGGGGAACACCAGAACATTGGCCTTGCCGGCTATCGAACTGCCTGGAGCCTTGCTCGCACCTACACTCGGAACAAGCGCGGCGTCGGCTTGCAACTCACCGTCAATCTTCAATTCCGGATCCAGTTCCTTGGCCAGACGAAGGGCCTCTGTCACCTTATCTACCACCTCGTGCTTCGCACTCCCCTTCGTGGAGAAACTCAGCATCGCTACACGGGGCTCCTCGAAGCCTGCCACAGCCTTGGCGGTCTGGGCGGTGCATACGGCTATCTGGCTCAACTGAGAGGCGTCGGGCATAGGGGTCACGGCGACATCGCCTACCACCAAAACACCGTTCTCTCCATATTGGGGAGTCTTGGTTATCATGAGCATGGCTCCCGATACACAGGTGATGCCTGGAGAACACTTGATAATCTGGAGGGCAGGACGAAGCGTGTCGCCTGTGGTCGAACGGGCACCAGAAATCTGACCGTCGGCATCGCCGTTTTTGATGATGAGGCAACCGAAGTACAATGGGTCGAGTACCTTCTCGCGGGCCTGATCTATCGTCATGCCTTTCTTCTTTCTGAGTTCGTAGAGCAACTGAGCGTATTCCTCGCGTTTGGGGCTGGTGGCTGGGTCAATGAGGGTGGCGCGGTCGATGTTCTTCAGGCCCAGACGCTCTGCGAGAGCATGCAATTCGTCGATGTTGCCGAGAATGATGAGGTCGGCCAGACCGTCGGCGATGGCGCGGTCGGCTGCAGTGAGTGTACGTTCTTCTGTGCCTTCTGGAAGCACGATGCGCTGTCTGTTCGACTGAGCGCGTTGAATGATTTGGCTGATTAAGTCCATAATGCGTGTTTTTTTATGGTTTTGTTGTTTTGTCGTTATATCGTTATCCCGATATCCCGTTACTTGAGTCTTGCCACAGTTTCCTTGATGCGGCGCATGGCCTCCACGATATTCTCGTCGCTCGTGGCGTAACTCATACGGAAGCATTCAGGACTGCCGAAGGCATCGCCTCCAACAGTTGCCACATGACCTACCTCAAGCAGGTACATGGCAAAGTCGGTAGAGTTGTTAATCACGCGGTCACCGTCGGCCTTGCCGAAGTAATAAGAGCATTTGGGGAAGAGATAGAATGCGCCCTTGGGCTCGCGAACCTCAAAACCTGGGATTTCCTTCGCCAGACGAACGATAAGGTTCTTCCTCCGCTCGAAGGCCTGACGCATCTGCTCCACGCATTCCTGACTGCCTGTGTAGGCGGCCTCGGCTGCCTTCTGGCTCACTGAGCATGGACCGCTCGTGTACTGGCCCTGCAACTTGTTGCAACCTTTCACAATCCATTCCGGAGCGGCGATGAAACCTATTCTCCAACCTGTCATGGCGTAGGCTTTCGACACACCGTTGATGATGACCACACGGTCCTTGATGTCGGGGAAGGAGGCCATGGAGGCGTGACTGCCCACATAGTTGATGTGCTCGTAAATCTCGTCTGCGATGACAATCACACGCTCATGGCGAAGCAACACGTTCTTCAGACCTTCCAACTCCTCAAGGCTATAGACTGAACCTGTTGGGTTGGAGGGGGAGCAGAGTATCAATGCGCGGGTCTTAGGGGTGATGGCGGACTCAAGTTGCGCGGGAGTAATCTTGAAGTCCTGCTCTATAGTGGCCTCCACTATCACTGGCTCGCCTTCGGCCAACTTCACCATCTGAGGATAACTTACCCAATAGGGAGCGGGGATTATCACCTCGTCTCCGGCATTGATAATTGCCATGATGGTGTTGCAAACCGACTGCTTGGCTCCGTTGGAGCAGAGTATCTGAGAGGGACTGTAGTCCAGCCCGTTCTCGTTCTTCAACTTGGCTACGATTGCGTTCTTCAAGGCTGGGTAGCCCGGAACTGGGGAGTATTTGGAGTAGTTCTCGTCGATGGCCTTCTTCGCCGCTTCCTTGATGTGCTCGGGAGTGTTGAAGTCGGGTTCACCGACACTGAGGTTGATGACATCCACACCCTGGGCCTTCAACTCGCTGCTGCGCTGAGACATGGCGAGGGTGGCTGAGGGGGACAGTCTGTTGAGTCGATCTGATAGATTTTCCATTTGCTTTTTATTTTTTGGTTTCTTCTTTCGCTAATTCAAATTGCTGACATTCAAATGCTGATGGTCAAATTAATTCTTTAAAGTAACTTCTAAAATCGCTTGCGGTTTCATCGATAATTCCATAAAATTCTTAATATCTGCAGAATAATAATTCGGAAATTCTCAAATTCGTGATAATTAGAAGATACCTTAATTCTCTAATTCGTGAGTCATTTCTTGAAATGCAGATTGTGGCCCATACGCTCTTTCTTCGTCAGAAGGTAACGCTCGTTGTATTGGTTGGGCTGAATCTCTATAGGTACATTCTCCACAATCTCCAGACCATAACCCTCAAGACCCACACGCTTCACTGGGTTGTTGGTGAGCAGGCGGATTTTGCCTACACCCAACTCGCGGAGTATCTGAGCACCCACACCATAGTCTCGTTCGTCAGGGTCGAAACCCAAGTGGATGTTGGCGTCAACTGTGTCATAACCCTCCTCCTGAAGTTTGTAGGCGGCGATTTTTGCCATGATGCCAATCCCACGGCCCTCCTGATTGAGATAGACTATCACTCCTTTGCCTGCCTTCTCGATTTCCTCCATCGACTTGCGGAGTTGCTCACCACAGTCGCAACGGCGAGAGGCGAAAATGTCACCTGTCATGCACGATGAGTGCATACGCACCAACACGGGCTCGTCTTTTTCCCAAGTTCCCTTGAAGAGGGCGATGTGGTCCAGACCATTGCTCTTCTGCCGGAAGGGAATGATGTGGAAATGGCCGTAGGCGGTTGGAAGGTCGGCTTCCTCTCCGCGTTCGATGAGGGATTCTTGACGCAGACGGTATTCGATGAGGTCCTTGATCTGAATCAAACACATGCCGAACTCCTTGGCCTTCTCAATAAGTTGGGGCATACGGGCCATCGTGCCGTCGGGATTGAGTATCTCGATAAGTGCGGCGGCGGGATTCATCCCCGACAGACGAGCCAAGTCGATGGCGGCCTCGGTGTGACCTGCGCGACGAAGCACGCCCTTGTCCTGTGCGTAGAGGGGGTTGATATGGCCTGGCTGACCGAAATCCTCGGGTTTGCTCGACGGGTCGGCTAAGGCGCGGATGGTGGCGGCGCGGTCGTGGGCGGAAACACCCGTCGTGCAACCCTCAAGTTTATCCACTGTCACCGTGAAGGGCGTTCCTAACATCGAAGTGTTGTTCTCCACTTGATGAGGAAGCCCCAGTTCCTCACAACGAGAAATCGTAATCGGAGCGCAAAGCACACCACGTCCCTCAGTGAGCATGAAGTTCACCTTCTCTGGGGTAATCAGTTCCGCAGAGGTGATGAAGTCGCCCTCATTCTCGCGGTCTTCATCGTCAACCACAATGACGAACTTGCCTTCCCTGAAGTCGGAGATGGCATTTTCTATTGTACTGAATCTGAAATCCTCCATATCTTTTATTTCTCTTTTATTCGTTCTAATAACCTCAATAGTGTCTATTGTCTCTATAGTATCTATTTTGTCTATAGCGTCTATTGTAAAATGACCTTAAGTCATCTTCGCTCCCTCTGCCAACTCCTTGCACCTTTCCTTCTGCAACGAGCAAGTTCTGACTATCTTGCGTAGGTCGCGGAGCAAT
Organism: uncultured Bacteroidales bacterium; assembly: GCA_902773225.1. GTDB lineage: Bacteria > Bacteroidota > Bacteroidia > Bacteroidales > Bacteroidaceae > RUG11857. The sequence continues at coordinate 2,246 of CACYEC010000166.1, read as the reverse complement.
CGTATGCGGAACCGCGCCACGCGGAAAATCAGAAACACACCAACAGGGAAAATAATCCCTGCGGCCATGTTCAGGCGTTTGTTCTTGAATGGACAAGTGTGAGAGTGCAGGTCGAGCACTGGGAAACGGTTCAGGTCGCGGATAAGTTGGCGGTCCTTGCTGTTCGACAGCACCTCTACTACGTATTCCATCTCGTCGCTGATACGTTCTATCTTCACATCCTGGTCTATCTTGAAGAACAAACGTATGTAGTTGGGGAAGCGCTTGAGATTGTTGTGGCTCAGATAGTCCTCGCAGTTGTCCGACAGAGTCTGCAGACGAACTGCCATCTCGGCGTAGTCGGGGTCATCGATGATGACTTCTTTCTTCGTGATGTAACGGTGGGAGCGGATGCCTATCAAACGGCGGAAAAACTCACGGTAGGCGTCGGCATTGAACACCACCGAGTCGTTGTTGGCCTTCACAGTGAAGAAAGCACCGAGTGGAAGAAGTACAAGCGTGCTGAACCAAGTGCCTAACCAGACTGGTAAGGTACCCTCGCGCGCTAAGTTCGAACTGCCCTTGTTGATGATGTAATAGATGATGAAGATAATCACCGAAATCACCACAGGAAGCCCCAAACCTCCCTTGCGGATGATGGCGCCCAAAGGTGCGCCGATGAAGAAGAACACAAGGCAAGCCAACGCCATCGTAATCATGGTGTGAATCTGTATCCAGTGACGGCGTATCTGCTCGTCGCCCTGCTTCATCGACATCGACTTGAAATTCACGTCCATCTGATGACGTGCCACCTCCTGAGAAGCATTACGGATAACAGCGCCTTGCTGCTCCTTCGTCATCTTGTTGAACGCTGAATCAAGGTTGATTTCTGCCAGTTTGCCACTGGCTAATTCTTTCTCGGCACGCTTCAAGTCCGCTTCTGAAACAGTGGGCATTTTCAGCACACGGCTCGCCATGTCATCGTAGTAGTAACGGCCGATACTGTCGTAGAACTGCTCCAAGGAGTCGGCATCAGCGCGTAGTTCGTCCATGTCCTTCGTCGTAGCCGCCGACGAGAAGTTGTCTGCGTCGGCAAGGTTGAAACTGTTGTCGAACTCTATGATGAACTGCTTATAAACAAAGGTTTCCCTGCGGTAAGGAACATTCTTCGTCTGTAGGGCCTGGGTGTTGAGGTTCTCAAACTGCTCGCCGTTGTAAAGGTGAAGAAGCAGGTGACCCTTGTCGGCTGTGGTCTCCAAACGGCCTGAATCGGCCAAAAGGATATGACCCTTGTCGGCTCCGTCGCGAAGGTTGTAAATCATCACATTGTAGAGCGAACCGGTTTCCTTGTCCTTCTTGCGGACATACAGGTTCAAATCCTGGATGCCATCGTAGAACACGCCCTCGGGGATGTCCAACTCAGGCGACTTCTGACGCATGGAGAACAGCAACTGGTACAGGTTCATCTGAGCTTGGGGTGCAATCTTGTCTTGGATGTAGAACGACACACCGCTAATCAGAAGAATGAAAATGGCTATCGGAGCGAGCGTGCGGTAGAGGGAGATACCGGCTGCTTTAATCGACAGCAACTCAAGGCGTTCGCCAAGGTTGCCGAAGGATATCAACGACGCTAACAGGATGGCAAGCGGCAAAGCCAACGAAATCAAAGTCTCACCTGCATAAAGGAAAAACTTGCTGAGAACCGACATGGGAAGACCCTTCCCAACCAAGTCGTCCACATATTTCCAAATGAACTGCATCATGACGATGAACTGGCAGATGAAGAATGTGCCGATGAACAACGTGATGAAGTTCTTGAAAACAAATATGTCGAGTTTCTTGATGGGTTTCATTGTTGCGAATCTCTTAGTAGGGCGTTATCCCGTAATTTCGTTGAATCGTCTAATCGTTGAATCTTTTATTCGTTGAATCGTTTAATCGGAAAACATCGTTATGCCGAAATACCGTTATCCCGGTATTGCGAATCGTTTATCATGCAAAGTTACGAAAAGTCGAGCGAAATAGAAAAGGAAAACTTGTTTTTCTTCTCATTTCCGAGACGCAGTAACTTCGGCGAAGCCAATACTGCCCATTTTTGCGCATTTTTAGCAGTACACCCATGAAAAAACACACAATCACACTTTTTTGGAGAAAAAATGGCAAAATCTTTTTGTATTTCCCGAAAAACTGCTAACTTTGCACCGCAAAACGGATGGCGAGATAGCTCAGTTGGTTAGAGCGTCGGATTCATAATCCGGAGGTCGAGG